>PMJE01000144.1:1352-10854 GCA_003157315.1 Myxococcales bacterium
CGGCGGAAATGTCGCGCGCGAGGCAGCGACATCAAAGCCGCCGGGGTCAAGAGCGTCCGCACGTCCGCGGAAAACTGCTGTGCTCTCCAACCGCGACTCGCGCACGGCAGTGCGCAGAAATGCCACGCGCTTTGCCCGCGGCTCGACCATCGTGAGTCGGGCGTCCGGCCTCAGGATCGCAAACGCCACTCCTGGAAGACCGCCACCAGCACCAACGTCGACAACTGAGGATCCAGGAGGAACCAGCCGGGCCATCGCAAAGGCGTCCACGACATGCTCGCCAACAACCTCTGCCACAGTTCGAGCTCCAGTCAGATTGACTCGGACGTTCCACGCGATCAGCAGGCGACAGAACTCAATGACGCGTTTTGTTATCTCAGGTGAGAGGGGGAACTTCCACTCCTCGGCAAGTCTCGCCAAACAGGCTAGTTCGTCTTCACGCACGTACCGAGTATAGGCCAACCAGGGGCTGGAATGGGGTGGGCCACGGAGCCCGCTGCGCTCGCGCTATGAGTCATTCGACCAGCGGTATATCTAAGTATTCTCCATTACCTAGTCAAATACACAATAGAAAGGGCGCCCCGCATGCGGCCGAAGCGCCGGCCGGCCTGTGCAGTTTTCCATTACGCCACGTGCGAGCCGTGCACACCGGGGATACAATCCCCGGGTCATCTAGGGCCTCCCATGGACACAGGGCAAAGCAAGCGTCGTCTCCTCCTGGTCGACGGCGATCCCAAGAGCCTGCGGGTTCTCGAGGTCAGCCTCAAGAAAGCCGGCTTTGAGGTGGTGACAGCGACTCAGGGCAGTGAGGCCCTGGGTGCGCTGCAGGCGGCGCTTCCTGACCTCATCATCTCGGACACTGATCTCGACGGGACGGACGGGTTCGATCTATGTCGCCAGATAAAAGCCAAGCCAGAGTGGGCGAAGATCCCGTTTCTCTTCGTGTCGGGCCGCAAGTCAATTGAAGACAAGATTCGTGGGCTCGAACTGGGGGTCGACGACTACCTGACCAAGCCCATCTATATAAAGGAGATTGGCATCCGCGTCCGCACCGCGCTCCAACGCGCCGAGCGCGAGCGGCTGGAGTCACGTCGCGAAGGGCGCACCAAGTTCGCGGGCGATTTGTCGGACATCGGGGTGGTGGATCTGGTGCAGACCATCGACCTTAACCGGAAATCCGGCATCATTCACATCGTCAATCGCGATGGCCGGCGTGGGGCGGTTTTCTTCCGCGAGGGGCGGGTCATCGACGCCGAGGTAGGCCGGTTGTCGGGCGCCGAGGCAATGTACCGCCTGTTCTCGTGGTCGGATGGGCGGTTCGAAGTGGAGTTCAAGCCCATTCGGCGCCGAGATGTCATCGATCTTCCGTCGGCAGCGCTGCTCATGGAGGGAATGCGGCGGCTCGACGAATGGACCCGGCTGCTTGAGAGACTGCCTGCGCTGGACAGCGTGGTCGAGATCGATTTTCGCGTGCTGGGTGAGCAGTTGGCTGATCTGCCCGACGAAATGAACGGCATCCTTCGGCTGTGCGACAGCACGCGCAGTCTGCTGGCCGTGATCGATGACAGCGACTTTCCCGACCTTGAGGCCTTGACCATGGTCAGCAAGCTGTTTGGGCAAGGCATCATCTACGCCCGCGAGCCGGCTGGCCGGCTCGGCGAGGCGGAGCCAGGGGGTGAACTGGCGCGCTGGCTGGCCGAGGGGAACGCAGAGGATGCTGCATCTGCTGACGAGGCGAGTGCAGGCCAGCAATCCGTGACCGAGGCTGAGGCGGGCAGGTCGAGAGACATCGAGGCGGGCGAGCGAAGACCCACGGCCGACTATGCGCGGGCGAGCGACGAGCGGCCAGCCGCTGACATGGGAACCCTGGAAGGGTTCCCAAACTCTCCCGCGATGGTGCGCGGCCGGCAGAGCCGGCCGGCTCCCGACGCGACCAAGACGCTGAAGACTTTCTCACTCGACATCACGATGCCATCACTCGACGCGACTCCGCCCCCGGAAAGATTGCAGGCAGGGTCGCCCACGCCGGGCCAAGGTGTTTCCAGTTCGCGAGTCACAGCGGAATTCCCCAAGCAACAACCCAGCAACGCACGGCCGGTGGGCGGGCTCGCTCTGCCGGCAACCAGCGACCGGGTGACCGAGGCAGCATCGCCGCTCGAAGCCTCGGCGGTGGTCGAGCGTTCCTGGCGCGAAACTGCCGAGTTTGCGCTTGGGCTGCCACGCACTGGCGGGGTTGGCGCAACCCCGGCGGCGCCGGCCAAGGCAGCGGCAGACGGAGCGGGAGTCGCGAGCAAGCCCGACACTTTGAGGGGAATTCCCATACCCGAGGAGATCGCCGAGGCAGACCAGGCGGGCCCTGCCCGGCACGCACCAATCAGCGACCACGATCGAGCGGGCCGGACGACCATGGAGTTCGCGCCTCGGTTCGGCGACGACGCCCCGGCCGCAAGCGTGGCCCCAACCGCATCTGCGGCCCAGCCAGCCGGCGAGGCTGCGCGCGAAACAGATTGGGGCGGCTGGGCTCAGGGAACTGAGAGCAAGCCGGCGGCGGAGAGCGAGCCGCCGCAGGCCGCAGCATCCGCTGCGGAGGCTGGCGCGGAAGCGGCTCAGGCCCCGGCCGGCGCCTCGGAAGAGCGGCCACCGCTCGCCTCAGAGTTCGGACACGCAGATGCGCGTACCCCGGACGAAGCACCTCAGACCCAGCAGGCTGACCAGCGATCCGCAACAGCCGAAAGAACGCTGGTAATCAACGAGGACCAGCGCAGCAAGGCCCGAGCCACCCTCGACAAGCTAGATAGCGACGTTCTTCCCCATGAGCGCCGATGGCCACTCTTCGTAGTGATCCTCGCCTTGCTAGTCGGCGCCGGCCTGCTCGCCATTCGGATCGGCCCGACCGGGAGCCGGTCGAACCAGTCTCCCCGCTCTGGATCGCTGCCAGACACGGCGCCACTTGCGAATGCTTCGCCGGCGATCGAGGCTGGCCAAGGCATAACCAATCAAGGAGTCGCGCAGTCGGTCGACCATGTGCCGGGCGCGCAGCCGACGAGCGCGGCCGAGCTGAAACCAGGAAGTCAACCCGTGGTGGCATCTGGCGAGAAGGTGAACCAGGGGGCCGACGGCGGTCAGGATCGCCAACCCACGCCAGGGACGGCGGGCCTTGGCGAGCATTGCCGCAAGGTCGATGCCGGCGGAAGGGGCAGGCCCACCGCGATCTTGGCCGCGTGCCGGCCAGCCATCGAGGCTGAGCCCGGGGCGGCGGACATCATGGTCATTCTTGCCAGAGTGGAACTGGATCGCGAGCGCGCGGCTGAGGCTCGGACCTGGGCGAAGAAGGCGCTGGGGGTCAATCCCAATTTGGCGGATGCCTACGTCTTCCTCGGCGGGGCCGAACAGGAGATCGGAAACCCAGACGCGGCCAAAGCCGCGTACAAGAAGTACCTGGAGCTTGCTCCCACCGGCCGCCATGCGCGTGAGTTGCGCGCGGTTCTGGACAGCCTGTAGCAGCGCGCACGAAAATGCTGGTTCTGGGCATCGAAACCTCTTGCGACGAAACTGCCGCGGCTGTGGTCGAGCACGGCCGGCGGGTGCGCTCTGATGTCGTGGCGTCGCAGGTGCTGGTGCACGCCGAGTACGGCGGCGTGGTACCCGAGGTGGCGTCGCGGCAGCATTTGGCGACGGTGGTCCCGGTAGTGAACCGTGCCCTGACCGAGGCGGGCGTGGCGCCACGCGATCTCGACGGAATCGCGGCGACCTGCGGGCCGGGCCTGGTGGGACCACTGCTGGTGGGCGTGGAGTTGGGCAAGGCGCTGGCCTACGCCCTTGGCAAGCCGGTGGTCGGCATAAATCATCTGGCGGGTCACCTGGCCGCCGTGTTTCTGGACCATCCTGGCAACCCGGCGCCGCCGGCCTATCCCCACGTTGCGCTCCTGGTGTCAGGAGGCCACACGCTGCTTCTGCGCGTGGACGGGCCGGCTCGGGTGAAATCCCTCGGGGCCACGCGTGACGATGCGGCCGGCGAGGCGTTTGACAAGGTGGCGAAGTTGCTCGGCCTGGGCTACCCAGGTGGAGTGGTCATCGACCGCCTGGCGAGCCAAGGCAATCTGGACTCGATCGACTTTCCACGCGCCCTGCCGGGCCGGGAGGACCTCGATTTCTCGTTCTCGGGCCTCAAGACGGCTGTGGCGACACGATTGAGGGAGCGCGGATTGCCGGGGCCAGAGCAGATGCCCGACTTCTGTGCCAGCTTCCAGGCTGCGGTGGTCGACGTGCTCGTGCGCAAGTCGCGGCGCGCTCTCAAGCGCGAGTCTCTGCATGAGTTGCTGGTCTGCGGCGGCGTTGCGGCCAATCGCGGGCTGCGGGCGGCGCTGGCCGCGGCTGCTGAGCAAGACGGATTCCGGCTCTTCGTGCCAACACCCAAATTGTGCACAGACAACGCAGCCATGATCGCGGAGGCTGGCACCTGGGCGCTCGAGCGCGGCGAGCGGGCGCCCTTGGATCTCAGCGTTGATCCGGGGCTGCCCCTGTGAGGGACGCTCGGCCCAGCCCACCGGAGCGTCCCCCATCGACGCGGGAGATCCTGCAACACCACGGGCTGCGCGCCAAGAAGTCGTGGGGGCAAAACTTTCTAGTCGATGCGCGTGTGCAGGAGCGTATTGTCGCGGCGGCGGCGGCGGGCAGCGACGAGGTAGTGGTCGAGATTGGAGCCGGGTTGGGCGCGCTGACCAGAGGGCTGGTCGCGCACGCCGACCAAGTTATCGCCATCGAGCATGATGTAGATCTGGCCGCGCTGCTCGAGCAGGAATTGGGACCCAGTCCTAGCCTGAGGGTCGAGCGCGCGGATGCGCTGGACTTTGATTTCGCCGCGGCAGCGCGCGCAGCAGGGCGCCCTCTGGTGGTGGTGGGGAACTTGCCCTATCAGATCACGTCACCGCTTCTCTTTGCCATCACCGACGCCGCCGCAGGTGGCCGGGTGATCGGTCGTGCCATCCTCATGGTGCAGAAGGAGTTTGCCCAGCGCATGTTGGCGAAACCGGGCAGCAAGGTGTACGGCCGCTTGTCAGTGATGGTGCAGCAGCAGGCCGAGGGCGAGATCCTGTTTCACGTCGGTCCCGGTGCTTTCCATCCGCGTCCTGCGGTCACCTCGACCGTGTTGCGCTTGCGGCCGCGGCTGACCCCGCTGGCGCCGGTGCGCGATCCGTTGCAGTTCGCCCAGGTGGTCAAGCAAGCGTTTGCTGCGCGACGGAAGATGCTGCGGCGGGCGCTGGAGCCATTGGCGGGCGCCGAGGCCGCTGCCCGTGCGCTGAACCTGTCCGGAATCGAGGGAACTCGACGAGCCGAAGACCTGTCAGTGGCGGAGTTCGCACGCTTGGCAGACGCGTTCAGTCCGCTGCGTAGCGATGTGGGGACAGGAGATTAGCAATGCCCGAACTGCCCGAAGTCGAGACCGTGGTACGCACCCTGCGACCGCGCTTGCTGAATTCTACGATTGCTGCCGTGTGGACTAGTGGCAAGGGTCTGCGCCTCGCCCGACCGGTCGATCGGGCCGCCCTGGCGAGGCTCTCGGTATCCGCGCGGATCGCGGCGGTGCGGCGCAAGGGCAAGTACATTCTCGTCGACCTCGACCGAGGGCAGGCCGGCGTTCTCATTCATTTAGGCATGAGCGGGCGGCTGCGCCTGCAGGCCGCCAGCGAGCCACGCGCCCGCCACACCCACGTAGTGTGGTCGCTGGCGGGCGGAGACGAGCTGCGCTTCGTGGATCCGCGCCGGTTCGGCTGGGTCGCGGCCAGTAAGAACCTCGATGCCTTGCCCGAGGTGGCCGGTTTGGGGCCGGACGCTCTGGACGGGCTGCATCTTGGTCGGCTGCGCGCCTTGCTGGCGGCGTCGGCCGCGCCGCTCAAGTCCTTTCTGCTCGACCAGAAACGCATCGCTGGTCTGGGCAACATTTACGTCTGCGAAGCGCTGTTTCGTGCGCGCCTGCATCCCCGCACGCCCGCTCGCCGTGCCGTGGCCCGCGCGGCCGCACTCTTGCGTTCAATACGGGCTGCGCTCAGGATTGCCCTCGCTAATCGGGGCACCACGATGCGCGACTTCGTCGACGCCGAGGGCCGCAGCGGCGACAATGCGGCGGCCTTGCTGGTCTACGGTCGCGCGGGCGAGCCGTGCCGCGTCTGTGGCACGCCCGTGCGCCGGTTGCTCGACGGTGGACGATCGACCTTCTACTGCCCGCACTGCCAGCGACGCTAGCCTTGCCCCAGCTTGCTCGCCACGCGCGCAGCTTCCTCGACGCCGCTGGCAAGTGCGTAGCGAACGCCACCCTCTTCCATCTTCGAAAGGCCCGCGATGGTACAGCCACCTGGCGTCGTCACTTGGTCTTTCAGTGCCGCCGGATGCGCGCCGGTCTGAAGCACCATACGTGCCGAGCCTTGCAGCATCTGAGCCGCCATGGTGACAGCGAGATCGCGGCGCAAACCCATCTTGACTGCGCCGTCAGCCAACGATTCCAGCACCAAAAAGGCAAAAGCCGGGCCGCTGCCCGAAAGCGCTGTCACCACGTCCATCTGGGTCTCGTCGATTTCCGTGGCGCGGCCCACGCTCGCGAAGAGATCCAGGGCAAAGGCCATGGCCGCGTCGTTGGTGCCTTTGCCACGCGAAAGAGCGGTCATGCCCTCGCCAATGAGGGCCGGGGTATTGGGCATGGCGCGAATCAGGGCGCTGGCCGGGAGCCAGTGGGCTAGCTGCTGCAAACGCACCCCGGCTGCGATACTGATGACCACCTTGCCGCTCAAAGCCTCTCGCATCGCATCGGTGTTGAGCACGGCGCCCACTTGGTGCGGCTTCACGCAGACCAGGGCCACGGTGCCGGAGCGAGCCGCTTCCAAGTTTTCCGTCGTGGTGCGGATGCCATGGCGCTTGCTCATGTCAGCAAGCGCATCGGCACGCACGTCGGAGGCAAACACCTGAGAAGGGCCCAGCTTGCCCGCGCGAAGAATCCCGCGCAGGATGGCCTCGCCCATGGTGCCCGCGCCAATCAGGGTCAGGATCTTGTTTTCTTCCAGGATGCTCACAGCCGCATTACCACACGAACCAAGGCCAAGGTAAAGTGAGACCGTCCCAATGAGCCAGAATCCGTCCAGCGGCCGCACCGCTCTCGCGGAAACCCACCGTCTAGTGGTCAAGCTGGGCACCCATGTCGTCATCGCGGACGACGGAAACGTTGCCACCCCACGCGTGATGAATCTGGTCGAGGGTCTGGCGCGGCAGCGACAGGCCGGCCGCGACGTGGTGCTGGTGTCAAGTGGTGCTGTGGGCATGGGAATGCGCTTGCTAGGCCTCCGGCAAAGGCCGCGCTCGTTGGGCCTGCGCCAGGCCTGCGCGGCTGTGGGGCAGGGCCACCTAATGGGCCTCTACACCAAAGCCTTTGCCGGCCTAGGCGTGGTCGCAGCCCAGGTCCTTCTCACCCACGAAGATCTGGCCGACCGCGACCGCGCGCTTTGCCTGCGCACCACCCTGATGCGGCTGCTTGAACTCGGAACCATTCCGGTCCTCAACGAGAACGATAGTGTTAGCGTGCGCGAGCTGGTTGAGCACCGGCGCCGTGAGGGCGAAGAGACCAACCAGCCGGTCTTCGGCGACAACGATGGCCTGTCAGCGCACGTGGCCGTGTCGCTGGATGCGGACTTGCTGGTGATGCTGAGCAACGTCGACGGTCTTTACACCGCCAATCCGGCGCTCGATCCCAACGCCCAGCGCGTGGCCGAGCTGGCTTCCGTCGATGAGCAAGCTATTGCTCGTGCCACTGGCGCTTCTGGCGGCGGCACGGGCGGCATGGGCAGCAAGTTGGAAGCGGCCCGCCTGGCCACCGCCGAGGGTACCGCGGTGATCATTGCCAGTGGAGGCACGCCGGATGTGCTCGCCAAGATCCTGGCCGGCGACGACGTGGGCACGCTGATTCCGCCGCTGGAGTGGCGTCCCGCACGCCGGCGGCACATCGCGGTCTCCGGTCGAAAGCAAGGTGCGTTGGTGGTCAACGACGGTGCGCTGCGCGCGCTGCTGGAGCGCAAGGCGTCGCTGCTGCCTATCGGCGTGGTCGCGGTGGAGGGCGGGTTTGACAAGGGTGAGCTGGTGGAGATCCGCGACGGCAGCGGTCGGGTACATGGCCGCGGTTTGGTCAACTACGACGCTGACGCCTGCCGCAAGCTGGCGGGCCGGCACAGCGACGAGATCGACACCGTCCTCGGGTACCGCGGCTACGACGCGCTCATCACCCGCGACAACCTGGTGATGGGCGCGGTCTAACGGCGCTGGCGGCCAGGCCAAATCCAAGTAGTATTGGGTTCCTGTCATGGACTTGCGAGAAAGCCTGATTGCGGCGCGCGCGGCAGCCCGGCGGCTGGCGGCGTTGACCGGACCCGAGCGCAGCCACCTGCTGGCCGATCTTGCCGTGGCCCTTGCACGACCGGAGACGCGCAAAGCCGTGCTCGAAGCGAACGCCCAGGACATGGCCAGTGCGCGCGAAGAGGAAGCCGCCGGTCGCCTCGGCTCATCTCTGGTCAAGCGGCTGCTCCTGGATGACAAGAAGCTCGACACCACCATCGACGGCATCAGGCAACTCGCGGACATGCCCGAGTTGGTCGGCCGCACCCTTACCCACCGGGCTCTCGACCACGGGCTCATTCTCAAGCGGGTGAGCTGCCCGCTCGGGGTGTTGGGCGTGGTTTTCGAGGCGCGCCCCGATGCGCTTGTTCAGATCGCCAGCCTGGCCTGGAAGAGCGGCAACGCAGTGGCGCTCAAAGGGGGTCACGAGGCCAGCGCCAGCAACCGCGCGCTCTGTGCCGTGGCCCATTCGGTGCTTTCCGCCCATGGCATCGACACCCTCGCGATGGTGCTGCTGGAAGATCGGGCCGAAGTGGACGCGCTCTTGGGCATGGACGATTTGGTCGAACTCATGATTGCGCGGGGCTCGTCGTCGTTCATTCGCCACGTGCGCAGCCACACGCGCATCCCGGTGATGGCCCACGCTGACGGTATTTGTCACATGTATCTGCACGCGGCCGCGGATCCGGCCATGGCCGCGCGTCTGGTGGTGGACGCAAAGTGCAGCTACCCGGCCGCGTGCAATGCCGTCGAGACGCTGCTGTGGGATCCAGAGGCTACCGCCGCGCTGGATAGTTGCGTCTCTGCGCTGTCCGGCCAGGGCGTGGAACTACGCGGTTGTAGGGAAACCCGCAAGCGCCACCCCCAAATGAACGCTGCGACCGGGGCAGACTGGGACGCGGAATACGGCGCTCTCATTCTTTCGATTCGGCAAGTAGCGGGCCTGGACCAGGCACTGGCCCACATTGCCCGCCATGGCTCGCGTCACACCGACGTCATTGTGACCCAGGATCCGGTGGCCGCCACGCGCTTCTTGGCCGAGGTGGACGCGGCCTGCGTGTTCCACAATGCCAGCAACCGCTTCTCCGACGGCTACCGCTTCGGCTTGGGCGCCGAGGTCGGCATCTCC
>PMJE01000572.1 GCA_003157315.1 Myxococcales bacterium
CACGATTTGAATGCCGTTGACCGGTGCGCGCAAGGCCGGCACTGTGGCCGTCGACGTGAGCGGATTCGCAGTCAGGGTGAAGGACGATCCGGTCACGTTCTGAAACACGATGTAGGTGCCCGCGCCCGTGCCTGAAGCTGGCGCAAGCGAGTGTCCAGGGAAGGTAGTGAGGGAGTGTCCCGTCTGGCTCACGGTTTGAGGCGTGGCCACCTTGTCGATCTTGTATTGGTAGGTGCGAGTCGACGCATCGATATTCCCATAGCAATAGACGTAGACGTCGTATGCGCCGCTCATCGAACTGGGCAAAGTCACACCGATCGTGATCGTCGATGAGACACTGTTCTGCGCCTCGAGGAAGCCATTCATCATATGCGCGTCGCCCGAGGCGTCGGTGAAGGGAACGGTATAGGTGGCTAGCGCGTTCCAGTTGATGGACGCTGTGGTCGTGCTGCCGTCTGCCGCCACCAGCGATGGGAACGTGCCAGTGGCGTTCGGGGCACTGTTCCAATACGTGGCCGGCTTGAATCCTGCAGATTCAGTGGCGTTCATCGTGGTTGTTCCAGGGGCGCCACCTGTGCGTCCCCCTACGAAGCGAATACTGATGATCATTGGGCCGGTCGCTCCGCCGGTCGCGGTTCCACCTGTTCCGCCTGCTCCGCCAGTCTGGGTCCCGCCACTTGCGATTCCACCCGTTCCGCCTGCTCCGCCGGTCCCGGCCCCGCCGGTCCCGCCTGCTCCGCCGGTCTCGGCGACATCGATGCTCACATCTTCGGCAACATCAGGGCCCCCGGTCTCGGCAACATCAGGGCCCCCGGCTTCGGCTACATCGAAGTGCCCGATTGTGAGGTCCGACGGCAGATTGGTGTCGCCGGAGAACGGAAGGTCAGTCTTGCCATCCCCAGACGATATCGCGTCCGCTTTGGTTCCTGCGTCCAACTTCACAGTTCCCCCTGCCCCACCGGTTGCGGTTCCGCCGGTTCCGCCCGCAGTCGGGCCGTCGGTTCGGCTGCCGCCAGTTCCGCCCACTATCGAGCCATCAGTTGTGCTGCCGCCCGTGCCTTGGTCAACCGACAAATTGGTGTCATGGGAGAATGGAACGTCAATCCCGCCATCGTCAGACGAGTTTGCGCCGTCCATTGCCTCAGCGTCGAGTGCGACGCTCCCCCCAGCGCCGCCGGTTTCGGTCTCGCTGCTTCCGCCCCTCGCCAGTCCGTCAATCCCGCCCGTGGTCGGCAATCCGCCTGTCCCGCCCGCGGCAGCGCCATCTGCCGCGGCAGTGCCTCCTGAACCACCCATCGCAGCATCGAGGCCAGACGATCCGCCGCTGCCCCCGGTTGCAACATCAGCGGACGCAGCATCCCTGCGCAACTGCAAGGGCGACGTGAGGTCCACGCAGGCCGCGAACAGAAGAGTAGCGGCGATTGCTAGCGGGAGGGGGGCGAAACAGCGCGACAATTTCACCCTTGATTATAGTAGGAATGCGACGCGCTGGGGACTTTCTATGCGTTCCTTCTACGGATTCTTCGGGTGCGCAGGTGCCCTTGGGCGTTGACCTGCCCGCGCCAAAGGGCAAAATCACCCCGCTTGGCAGGGAGTAGGCGGATGATACCGACACGGTGGGTTACGCTCGGGCGACGCACACCCACGCAAGAAACAGTCGCCCGATCCAAAAACTCAATGTTTTGCCGGGGTGGCGAAATGGCAAACGCGGCGGACTTAAAATCCGCTATCGCGAAAGCGACCTATGGGTTCGAGTCCCATCCCCGGCACTGATTCAACGTTCCGAGCTTTCCGGCGCGTCGGTCACCGAGCGGGCCTCGCCGTTCTTGATGATGCTGCGCCGGATGAAATGCGGTCTCCGCTTGGATTCTTCCAGAATCCTCCCTATGTATTCGCCCAGCACCCCGATGCCCAGAATCTCCACCGAACCGAAAAATAGAATTACCAGAATAACTGTGGTGAGCCCTCGCGGCGCCAGGCCTGGGTAGAGGATACGCAAGGCCACGTGGATCGCACCGAGGATTGTGCTGCAAACGAACAGCAACCCGCCGAAGAAACTGAGCAGAGAGAGCGGCAGGTAGCTGAAAGAGAGAATGCCCTTCTTGGCCCACCCGATGTTCTTGAACAGGCTGTTGGTCGTGCGGCCGAACATTCGTTTCGGGCGCAAATAGTCCACGCCAGTCTGTTTGAAACCCACCGAAGCGCGGATTCCGCGTAGGAACACATCGCGTTCCGGGTATTGCAGGATAGCCTTGACCGCTCTGCGATCGATCAAAGAAAAGTCGCCTGCGTCGTGCGGGATGGATAGGTAGGAGAACGCGTCGAAAATACGGTAAAACGCCTTGTAGGCAATCTGCATCGGCCACACTGCCTCGCGCTGCACCCGTCGTCCGTAGACCACATCATAGCCTTCCTTCCACTTGGCAACAAACTGGCTGATGATTTCAGGCGGATCCTGCAGATCGCCGTCGAGAAGCACGCAGGCATTATTGCTCGCGATGCTCATGCCGCTACGAAAGGCCATCTGCGAGCCAAAATTGCGGGAATGGGAGATGCCGACCACATGGCGATCCCGGGCGCTAATTTCGCGAATGACTTCTTCGCTGTTGTCAGGACTGTTGTCGTTGACGAATATGATCTCGTAGTCGACTTTCAGATCCTCGAAGGTCTTCTTCAGCCGTTCGTACATGATCGGGATGGCCTGGCCGTCTTTGTAACAAGTCACAATGGCGGAAATGCTGCGTTCTTTGTCCAGCCTGAATTGCTTGGACGACTTGTAGTACCGGTCTTTGTCGTCGAGGCCGCGGTACCAGACCGCGGTGAGCGCCAAACCTGTGCGCAGATCCGTCCGGGCCTTCCATCCTAGAACCTCGGTGGTCTTTCTCTGGCTGGAGAACCAGTCCGCCACGTCCCATTTTCGCGCCTCCATCTCGCCGAAAACTGGCTGCTGCTTGATGGCGAACAGTTCGGCAGAGACGCGCGCGACCTCGGCAATCGTCGTCTTGTTGCCGCTACCGATGTTGAACGATTCGCCATAGTGAGGCTCGCGCAGATTGAGTGCGGTGTCGACGTAGGCCTCGGCGGCATCCTGCACGTAGACGAAGTCCCGGGAAATGGCGCCGTTGACCAAGGGTGGATAGCCGCCCTCTGAGCCGTGTTTGATCACGGCAGGGATGAGGCGCGACGAATCCTCCAGCGGACCATATACTGAAAACAGGCGAAGGTTGGCGCAACGAAATTTCTTCTTCTTACCGTAGAATCGAATGAGATTGGCGCAAGCCACTTTGGAAACGGCGTAATCACTGTTGGGCTGGGGCAGGTCGTCTTCCCCGGGGCCGGCAACCTTGTCGCCATATTCGGATGAGCTTCCCGAATGCACGTAGCAAGCGATCCCCATGCCCTCCAATCGCTGGAGCAGCTTGGCCGTGAGATTGAAGTTGGTCTGGTAGATCAGCTCACTGTCCGATTCAAACGAATAGGCTCCATATGCCACACAATTGAACACGGTTCGCGGGGTGGTTCTTTGCAGGACGTTGTCCAGGTTCGCATCAACCAAGAGATCCGCTGCGACAATGTTCTTGTCGGGAACCCCGGAGAGGCGCCAGGCCGGGGTGTGAAGGGTCGTGCCAACCACGTCGTCGCGCTGCCCGAGCAGCAGGTGGAAAAGGTTGGCTCCAACGAATCCGCTGGCCCCGAGAACCAGGATAGGGCCCTGAAGTTGCCTGATCTTCGACTGCAATTCTTGGTTTGCCATCACTGCTTCTCAAGCAACGCAAGTATGGACTGCGGGTCAAGTCCGCATTCCTTCCGGTGGTAGTTCTGCGAGCCATAGAATCCCGAGGGGTAGCCGAGTGCATGGCGGTGCGAAAAGCGCTTGGGTGCTGTCCCGCGAAGCAAGAGTGCGTGGGCGAGGGCCTGACCCGCACCACCCTGGGCCACATGTTCTTCCACCACGACCAGATGTCCGGATCGCTGGATGTCCTCGTCCAGTGCCGCGGGGATCTCGTCGGGCAGCAGCGGCAGTTCCGACAACACCCACAGGCAGGGACGAATCTCGGCGGGCCTTTCCATCGCCGCGCCTAGAATGCCACCGGCCAACGGACCGACAATGACCAAGGTGGACCCGCCGCCGACAAGAAGCCGGCGCCAGGGCGCATAGGCCGGCAGCACGAAGCTCTTGGGCGTCTCGTCACGGCCGAGACGGAAATAGGCAGGAGCACCGGCGCGGGCGATGCGTTCCGCCGCCAAGGGAACGTCGGCAGCGAAGGCCGGGACGTAGACCTTGAGGTGGGGCAGACCCAGCAGGGCGCCGTAGTCTTGCAGAGCGTGGTGGGTGGCCCCCATCACCCCGTAGGCATAGCCTCCGCCATTGCCGACGAGAAACACCGGCAGCTTGTGGAAACAGACGTCGTTGCGCACTTGCTCGAAGGCGCGGGCGTAGAGGAACGGGGCGATACTGTAGACCCAGGGCCGAAATCCCAGGCGGGCCATTCCCGCGGCCACCGAAACCATGTTCTGTTCGGCCACGCCGGCGTTGATGAAGCGCGCCCCGGCTGCCGCGCGCACTGGCTCAAGCGCCATGAATCCGAGATCGCCGGTGAGAAAGACGAAGTCCTTGTCCTTGGATAGTCCCACCAAGGTTGTGGCCAAGACAGTTCTCACAGGCGCTTCGCCTCCTCAACCGCCTGCGCATACTGCTCCGCCGACATGGGCAAATAGTGCCACTCCATGCGGTTCTCCATGAAAGAGACACCATGTCCTTTGATGGTTCGCGCGACGACGGCAAAGGGCTGTGCCGGCAGGTCAACCGTTAGGGCGCGCCGAATGGCTTCGGCGTCATGCCCGTCGACTTCGCGAACTTGCAGACCGAAGCCGCGCAGTTTGTCGGCCAAAGACCCGAGATCCGCCACCTCGGTCGTGGTGCCAAAACCCTGCAACCCATTGAGATCGATGATGGGTACAACCGAAGTGAGCCTATGGTGGGCCAGAAAAATCAGCGATTCCCAGGTAGAGCCCTCGTTCCATTCGCCGTCCGACATCAGGCAAAAAATGCGTCCGGGGTCACCCCGCAGTCGCTTGCCAAGGCCCAGCCCGGCCGACAGGCCCAGGCCGTGACCGAGGCTGCCGGTGGCAAAGACGATATCCGGGATCGCATCGGCCTGCGGATGGCCCACCAGCCGGGTGTGATCTTTGTGAAACTCCAGTAACTCTTCCTCGGCCAGGCGTCCCAACGACCACAGGGTGACATAGAGCGCGCCGGCCGCATGTCCCTTGGACAGCACGAACAGATCGTCCTTGCCCATCACCCGGTGGTGCAAGGTGAGAAGCAGATCGAGTGCGGACAGGTTGCCCCCCAGGTGTCCAACTCCGCTCTCATAGTGCATCCGTAGCAGGCGCAGCCGCGCCCGGCGGTGCANNGGTGGGCCACGCAGGACTAGCGCGGCAGGCTCTGCCTTTTCTTCGACGCCATGTCGGCGGCAAAAACCGGATAGCCCTGCTCCCGGATCAGTGCAATGCACGCCGGGCGGTTGGAACGGAAAATCAGGCCGAACAGCCGGGCTATCCAGTTGTTGTGCTTCTTGCAGTCCTTGACGTCTGAAAACTCGGTGCAATCGGCGCAGCTCTGGTAGCCGCGCTGCAGACAACAACTTCTGACCCCACACCACTTGGCCTTCTCGTTGGTACGACAGCCAGGGCAACGATCCTGCAGGTACTTGCTACAGGCGCCACAGTACAGGCCACAAGCGGCAATCAGGTTCTGGTCAGCGACAATTTCACGCATGGGACACCACCAGGAACATAGCCACTTGTACCCGCTTGTCGAAGAATTCGCCACCACGAACCCAATCACGGTAGGCCGGCACAGGTTCTTTGGCAAGACCGGTGCTCGACATGCTCGCGACAGCGGGGAGTGGACGACGCGGCCCGAAGATCCTATAGCTAGAGGATGGCAGGATATCGCAGTCGCACCACCACCCACGGACGCAACATGGCAGGCGCGCGCGCCCTTTGGCGCGCCAACGGAATGAGCGAGGCTGATTTCGAAAAGCCCATCATCGCCATCGTCAACAGTTTCACCCAGTTCGTGCCC
>PMJE01000236.1:0-650 GCA_003157315.1 Myxococcales bacterium
GGCCTCTCCGCGTGGGCGGCGGTGGCCATCCTGAGCGAATGGTTGGGCCCGGTGCCCAAGGAAGTTATCGAGCAGCTTCGGCGCAGCCTGATCCCCAGCGACGGCAGCCGCGGCCTTCTGGGCACGCTGGCCCTGGTTGCGCTGACCCCGGCCATCTGTGAGGAAGCCCTGTTCCGCGGCCCCATCTTGCACGGGTTACGTGCGCGGGTCGGCCCTGCGGCGGCGGTGGTGCTGACCGGGCTCCTCTTCGGCATCTTTCACCTCGAGTTGTCGCGCATCCTGCCCATCGCCTTGCTCGGGGTCCTGCTTTCGCTCGTCGCCCTGCAGAGCCGATCCATTCTCCCCGCCATGCTGGCCCATTTCCTCAACAACGCCAGCCTAGTCGGGCTGGCCTATTTCCGCATCGACGAGCGGGTGGCCGAGGTTGGCACCATGGCGTCCGTGCTGATTTTCTTGGCTGCAACCCTGCTAGCCGGGTTCGGCCTGCTCCTGGTGCACAGCGGCGCTCGCCAGGGCAAATTGTAGTCTACCTGACAATCTGTCTTGTCGGCTCGGCGTTGGGTCTGCTAAGGATTCCCCCATGGCTCACGCGGAAGAGAAGAGGATCCTAGGAATCCTTCGCAAGTCCCCGGCGCTGGCCGATGCGTCGG
>PMJE01000236.1:688-3199 GCA_003157315.1 Myxococcales bacterium
CTGGCCTACCGGACATCCGGTGATTTCTTCGGTGAGGGCGCCCTGCTTGAGGGTGGCCCGCGTGAGGAGATGGTCGAGGCCATGGAGGTAACCGCCACCGTCGAGGTCGAACGAAGTGCCATGGACAAGCTGCTGCAGACCAATGCCAGCGTGGGCTATCAGTTTCTGCGCGTCATGATCAACCGTCGGCGTGAGCTGGAGACCAAGGTCGAGCAGCTAGTGTTCAAAGACGTGGGATCCAAGCTGGCCGAGTTGCTCCTGCGCCTTGGTTCGGAACATGGGCTGGAGCACAAGCGGGGCCTCGTCCTCGGGCTGAAGATAACCCATCAGGAGATGGCCAACCTCATCGGCTCGACTCGCGAAACCGTCTCGTTGACCCTGTCGCACTTCAAGCGTAACGGGCTCATCCAGACTGAAGGACGCAAGGTGATCCTGGTCGACCGCGAAGCCCTGCGGTCGTTGGCCTGACGGCCGCCAGCGCTGGACCAGGGACAGTCCTTCGATGCCTTTGGCATAGCCGGGCGCAATCCCAGTAATGACCATCAGGAAGCCAAGCGGATGACGCTCGCTCTGTGGACTGCCGCCGTGGTCGCGTTGCTCGGGGTGCTCATCCTGGCCCACGAGCTGGGGCACTTCCTGGTGGCCAAGCTGTTCGGGGTCAAGGTACTGCGCTTTTCGCTCGGCTTCGGGCCCAAGCTGTTCAGTTTCACAGCCGGCGCCACCGAGTACCGCCTTTCCCTGCTCCCCTTGGGTGGCTATGTGCGCCTGGTGGGCGAGGAAGCGGGCGAGCCGGTGGCCGAAAAGGATCGCGAGCGAGCGCTGTGCACCAAGCCGCTGTGGCAGCGCTTCGCCATCGTGATGGCCGGTCCGCTTTTCAATTTGATACTGCCCATCGGCATCTACTTCGTGCACTACCTGGGCCAGCGCACGCTGCTGCCGCCCACCCTCGGCACGGTCATCGCGGGACTGCCGGCGTCCAACGCCGGGCTGATGCCCGGCGACCGCGTCGAGACAGTGGACGGACGCAGCATTCGCTACTGGGAGGAGCTGGACGAAGCGATCAGCGCCGCCCCAGGCAAGACCCTGCGCTTCGGCATCCGCCGTGGCATCGAGGCCGAAGAACGCGATGTCACGCCAGCGCGCTGGGAGCGACGTGGGCCGCTCAACATCAAAGAGACGGTAGGATGGATCGGGGTTTCGCCGCGTTTCCAGCTTCCCGAGNNCATCGATCTGACCTCGCCGGCGGCTCAGGCTGGGCTACGAACCTTCGACTACATCACATCGGTCAACGGCACACCGGTGTCGCACTGGAGCGAGTTCGAACGCGCGGTTGCGCGCGCGGGTGCTTCGCCCCTGCGCATCTCATACCTGCGTGGGACACATTCCGCCCTGCCCTTTGTGCATGTGGAGATCCAGGAACCCGGCACCGCGGTGATCATTCCTCAGCCCGTGATCGATCCGGTGAGCGGCCGGCGTTACGACACCGGCATCCAGGCTTCTGAGTTGTTTGTCTACTCGGTCGAGCCGGGTAGCCCGGCCGATGCCGTCGGGCTACGCCGCGGGGACCAGGTGTTGGAGCTGGATGGCCAACCGCTTCTGCACTGGAACCTTTTGCGCCAGCGGCTGGCGCAAGAACCGCAACGTGAGTTCAAGTTGACCTGGGTTTCGCCGGGCGGAGCACGCCACCAGGCGACGTTCAAGCAGGAGGTGCACTCGCAGCTCGACGCCTACCATCAGGAAGAGCAGCGCCTGGTCTTTGGCGCCACCAACCGCTTCGCGTGGAAGACCGCAGACCCGGTGCCGATCCGGAATCGCTTCTTCTACGCCGTGGGGCACGCCTTCGAGCGCACCGGCGAGATCGTCGTTTTCACCGCGCAGGGTTTTTTTCAGATCATTCGCGGCGAGATGTCGCCCGAGGCGTTGGGTGGACCTTTGGCGATAGGCTACGCGGCGGGCGTTGCGGCTGAGCAGGGCCTGGCCCAGTACCTTTGGCTGATGGCTCTGCTGTCCATCAACATCGGCCTGCTCAATTTCTTGCCCATCCCCATCCTTGACGGCGGCCGGCTGATGTTCATCACCATCGAGCTCTTCAAACGGCGCCCGCCATCGGTGCGCGCGCGCGCCGTGGCTTCCTACGTGGGCATCGTGTTGGTGGTGGCGCTGGTGGCGCTTGCGCTCAAGAACGACGTGGTTCGTTTCCTGCTGCCGCGTTGAGAAGCCATGCGTCCGATGCTTGCCTTCGACACCTCGACCCCGTGCGCGCGGGTGGCGGTGCTTGCGCCCGAAGGGGACTGCCTGGCCACTGCCGAGAAAGTGGCCGCCCGCCATTCCTCCAATCTGTTGCGGCTGTGCGACGAGGTCTTGCGGGCGACCGGTGTGACCGTGTCAGACCTGGCCGCGATCGCGTGCGGGGCCGGCCCGGGCAGCTTCACCGGGCTGCGGGTCGGGCTGGCGGTGGCCAAGGGCCTGGCCCTGGCCGACCAGATTCCGCTCGTGCTGGTGTCGTCACTC
>PMJE01000145.1 GCA_003157315.1 Myxococcales bacterium
CTCGGCGATGGCGCGAATCACGGCAGGATAGAGTCGGTGCTCCTCGGCCAAGATGCGCAGGCGCAGGGCTTCTTCGTCGTCGCCATCGAGCACCGGTACCGCGGCCTGGGCGATGATGGGGCCGGTGTCGGTGCCAGCGTCGACGAAGTGGACCGTGCAGCCCGAGACACGCACGCCGTAGTCGAAGGCCTGCTTCTGTGCGTGCACGCCGGGAAAGCAGGGCAAGAGAGCCGGGTGAATGTTGACCACGCGGTGGGGAAAGGCGTCGAGAAGGGTCGGGGTCAGGATGCGCATGAACCCGGCCAAGGCCACCAGTCCCACGCCATGCCGGCGCAGTTCGTCCAGTAGCGCGTGATCGAAATCTTCGCGCGTGGTGAAGTCCTTGTGCGAACGCAGGAAGGTTGGGATGCCGGCCTGGGCTGCGCGTTCCAGGGCGCCACAGCCAGGCACGTTGGCCCCCACCACCACGACACGGGCAGGGCCCAACCCGCCGTTCTTGGCTGCGTCGATAAGAGCCTGCAGGTTGGTGCCGCTGCCCGAGGCGAGGACACCGACCTTCATGGGATGAACTCCACCGGTGCGTCGGGCCGGTCGGCCACCACAACCTGGCCAATGACAGTAGCCGTCTCGCCCTCGGCTTCCAGGATCGACTGGGCCGCGTCGACAGCCCCGGCCGGAACAGCCACCACCATGCCGATGCCCAGGTTGAAGGTGCGCCGCATCTCCTCGGGATCCACGTTGCCCAGGCTTTGCAGCAGGCCGAATACCGGCGGCGGACTCCAGGAACCGAGGTTGATCTGCAACGCCAGCAGCGCGCCCGGGGGCAACATGCGCGGCGGATTGTCGACCAGGCCGCCGCCGGTGATGTGGGCCGCGCCCTTCATCAGGCCGGCGGCAGCCAGCATGCGCAGGGCGCGCACGTAGATGCGGGTTGGCCGCAGCAAGGTCTGCCCCAGCGGCTCGGCAAGCTCTTTTGGCTTTGCCCGAAGATCGAGCCGGGCATGGTCGAGAAACACCCGGCGCACCAGCGAATAGCCGTTGGAGTGAAAGCCGGACGAGGCCAGACCGAGCAGCACGTCGCCGGCCACGATGGTCTTGCCGTCGATGAGCGAAGCCTTGTCGACTACGCCCACGCAGAAGCCGGCTAGGTCGTACTCGCCCGGCTGGTAGAAACCGGGCAACTCGGCAGTCTCGCCGCCGATCAGCGCGCAGCCCGCCTGTTTGCAGCCATCGGCGATTCCGGAAATGACCTGCTCCGCCACTCCCACCTCCAGATGGCCGGCAGCAAAGTAATCGAGGAAGAGCAGCGGCTCGGCCCCGCACACCACCAAGTCGTTCACATTCATGGCCACCAGATCGATGCCGACCGTGTCGTGCTTGCCCATGAGAAAGGCCAGCTTGAGCTTGGTGCCCACGCCATCCGTGCAGGCGACCAGCAGCGGGTTCTTGTAGTTCTTGGGCAGCGCGCACAGGCCGGCAAAGCCGCCCAGATCGGTCAGCACCTCGGGCCGCATGGTGCGCTTCACATGCGCCTTGATGCGCTCAACCAGCGAGTCACCGGCATCGATGTCAACGCCGGCGTCCCGGTAGGTCAGTCCTGTTTTCGCCTTCTTGCTGTCCGGTGCATCAGCCATGGTCAACCTCCCGCGCCGCGGCCAGCGCAGGTATACGCCCGTGAAAGTGTCAGCGGTAGTGTCACTTTTTCTCCGGCTTAAGTTCGCCCCACAGCGTCGCGACAACGCTTCGGCTGCCACTGTCCGAACGGTGCTCACCCAAATAGATGCCTTGCCATGTGCCGAGTTGCAGGTGTCCGTCCGAGATCGGCAGGGTCAGCGTCACGCCCAGCAGGCCAGATTTCATGTGGGCCGGCATGTCGTCGGCGCCTTCCAGGGAGTGGACAAAGTAGCGAGCGCCATCCGGGATGGCGTGGTCGGTCCAATGGGAGAAGTCGGCCCGCACGTCGGGATCCGCGTTTTCGTTGAGGAAGAGCGAGGCCGAGGTGTGTCGCAGGAGCAGGTGCAGTAGTCCAACCCGCAAAGAGGCCAGCCCCGGGACCTGGGACACGATTTCGTGCGTGACAAGGTGAAAGCCCCGGGGTCGGGCTTCTAGCTGGATGATTGTTTGATGCCAGTACAAGGGCTGGCCAGCCTTTTGCCGCAGGAGTGGCTGCTTTGTAAAGACCACAATGTCACGGGAAGAAACATCTCGCGCCAGGTGTTGTTCACGTAGGATGGCTCGCGGCAGCGCTGGCCGCCCTCAATAGCAAGCAAGAAACTGGAAAGGCAGAACATGCGAAAAGGGACCTTGGTTCTTTCGGTGATGTCGGCGACGGCAGCCCTGGCCGCGGGGTTGGGGCTGGGCGCGCGTTTTGCGCCGCACGCGGCTGCAGAGACGGCCGCTGCGCCTGCGGCCATAACCCCGAAGACCCAGGTTCCGCAGGAGGCGCGCTCATTGTCGCAGGCCTTCGCGGCCACCGCCCGGGCGCTACGACCCAGCGTGGTGCGTATCGATGTGGAAATCGAGCGGGCCAAGCCAGTGCGCCGCAACTTCCAGCGCGACGACTTGCCGCCCGACATGGAGCGCTTTTTCGAGCACTTCTTCCAGTTCGGCGACGGCTCTGAAGGTTTGCCGATGCCCGGTCCTGGGCACGGCACTGGTTCGGGTCTGGTCATCGACGGCGCCGGCAACATCATCACCAACAGCCACGTGGCGGAAAAGGCCAGCAAGGTCACGGTGACCTTCGCCGACGGACGCGAGTTCCCCGCCAAGATCGTGGGCACCGATCCCAAGACCGATGTGGCGGTGATCCGCCTGCAAAATCCGCCGTCGGGGCTGGTCGCTGCCCGGCTGGGCGATTCCAACGCCATCGAGGTGGGTGAGTGGGTGCTGGCCATCGGCAGCCCACTTGGCCTCGATCAGAGTGTCACCGCAGGGATCATCAGCGGCAAAGGCAAGGTGACGCGCAACGTGCACATGTCAGGCGAGCGTATGCGCGAGTACATTCAGACTGACGCCAAGATCAACCCAGGCAACTCGGGCGGGCCCTTGGTGAATCTGCAGGGCGAGGTGATCGGCATCAATACCCTCATCAACGTGGGACCAGGTGGCGCCTATGGCTTTGCCATCCCCATTAGCCAGGCCCGCCGGGTGGCGCAGATGATCATTCGCGACGGCCGGGTCCGTCACGCCTGGCTGGGAGTGGCCATCGGCGATGTCAAGGATGGCGTAAAGCTGGGCGCGGATGGCGAGCCTGAGCAAAAGGATCAGACGAGCAAGACAGGACCGGCGCGCGCTGCCTGGGTCAGCCAAGTCCTGCCGAACGGCCCGGCCAACCAAGCGGGCGTGCACGTCGGCGATGTCGTCACCCAAATCGACAAGCAGAAGATAGAAGGCGCGGCCGATGTGGTGGACTATGTGTCAGGGCAGAAGGTGGGCGATAAGGTCAAGCTCGCGCTTGTGCGTGATGGCCATCCCAGCACGGTGCAGGTTACCCTAGGCGAGTTGCCCGCGCGGCCTGGCGAGGAGCCCGACGCCCAGGTTGAGAAGGACAAGGTTGGCGTCCAGTTGCAGACCCTGACGCCCGACATGGCACGCATGCTGGGCATGGATCCTGGGGCCAAGGGTGCGGTGGTCAGCGGGGTGGATCCAGGCGGTCGGGCCGGCAAGACTGGTCTGCGGGCCGAGGACGTCATCGTGGAGATCGACCGCAAGCCGGTCACCAGCGTGGACGAGGCGGTGAGCGCCCTGCGCGCAGGCGGCAAGGCGGGGCACCTCTTGCGCGTCCGGCGCGGGGACACATTCCGCTTCGTAACGATCCCGCCGCAGTGAAGTTCAGCGCGCCAGCGAGCGTTCGATGGCGCGCACGGTTTCGACCATGGCCTTGATCGCGGGCGGCACGTCGATGATGGTCAGCGCGCTCAATGCCGTGCCTGGGTATTGCTCTTCACGCTGCTCGGCAACCGAGATGAGCACGCGCAAAGCCCGCTCTGGGGTAATTCGGTCCATGTCGCGTCCGGGTGGGGCCAGGCCAAGCGACTGGATGCCCAGCCCGCGAGAGGCATCGAGCACGGCGCCCAGACTGGCCCGGAAAGCGTCCTCGGAGAAGCTGGTCGTCGGGCCCAGGCCGATGGTCAGAACGCGGCGCCAGGGCACACGGGTGGTGAAGAAGAGCAGCTTCTCTCCGGCCGCGCCCAGCAGGCGGCCTTCGCGCAAAAGCTGCGACAAGCGACCGTTGAGTCGCCAGTCGAGCAAGCCAGCCGCCCCGCGCAGGGGACGCACATCGGCCCACACTGGCACTACCAGGGCGTCCCCGCCTGGGCAGTGATCCCAACGGCCGAGATCGACTGGGAGAAAGGCAATTTGGCTGGTGGCCAGCATTTCAGGGTGCGATGCCGAGAAGATCCAAGGCCGCATCGAGCAGCCCATTGACAAACGCGGGCGCCTCCTCGGAGCCAAAGCGCTTGGCCAGCTCTACCGCTTCATTGATCGCGACACGCGCCGGAACGTCGGCCTGGCAGTGGGCAAGTTCGAAAAGAGCCAGGCGCAAGACGTTGCGGTCCACTCGCGCCAAGCGCTCCACACGCCAATTCTGGGACAGCCGGGACAGGATCTCGTCCAACTCCACCCGGTGCGCGCACACGCCGCGGACCAGGGTGGCGGTCAGGTTCTCGTCAAAGGCGAGATCCGGCGGATCGCCTTCGCCGTCATCTTCAGCGTCACCAAATTCGCGCAGGTGGGCCGCCAGCGCCGCAGCTGGGTCGGAATCGTCCACGCCCTCCATGGCGTAGAGAACCTGGAGGGCGACCGCGCGGGCTCGGCGCCGCGGGCTCATCTTGGCAATGTCCAAGTCATTTGCGACGGCGGGCCTGGGGCGAAGCCGCCTCGGCCTGGCCGGCCAGCTTGTCGTACAGGTTGGCCATTTCGATGGCGGCCATGGCTGCATCCGCGCCCCGGTTGCCGCCCTTGCTTCCCGCGCGCTCAATCGCCTGTTCAATCGTGTCGCAGGTGAGTACGCCGAAGCCCACCGCGAGCTTGGCCTCGGCGGAGATCTGCGCGATGCCGCGCGTGGTCTGGTTGACCACCACATCGAAGTGCGGGGTCGCGCCGCGGATCACCACGCCCAAGCACACGATGGCGTCGAATCTTCCCGAGTCGGCCACGCGCCGGGCCAGCCCAGGCAGCTCAAAGGCGCCCGGACAACGATAGATTTCGATGTCCTCGTCGCGTGCACCCGTCTTGCCTAGGGCACCCACGGCGCCCTCGAGCAGCTTGTCGGCCACGAATTCATTCCAGCGCGAGACGATGACGGCAAAACGCTTGCCCTGGGCTGTCCAGTTACCTTGATGGATTTGCGGCATTACTTGGCCTCTCTTTCATTGAACGGAACCACCTCGGCCAGGGGACTGCTGGAAACACAGTCCACGACTTGTATACCGTATCCTTCCAGGGCAGCGAGGCGGCGTGGATTGTTGGTGAGCAGGCGGATGGCGCGCACCCCCAGTTGGCGCAGCACTTGCGAACCAAGGCCGATGTCCCGCAAGGGCGTGTGGGAAGCCTCGGGGTCGCGGCCTCCGCGGGAGATCGCGCGCTCTTCCTGGGCGGCGCTCGCGCTCAGGCCGTTCAGCGCGGTTGCGATGTGTCGGGAGCCAAGCGGCAGAATGTAGAGCAGAACGCCTCGTCCCTGCCGCTCGATGACCCGCAGCCATTCTGTGGGTTGAATTATCTCGCCCGGCTGGGTCACGGTGAACACGTCGCGCAGCAGACTGGCGGTCTGTACCCGCACCAGGACAGGCTCGCCCGAGGCCACGTCACCCAGCACCAGCGCCAGGTACTCGGCGTCGGCCACGTCGGCCTCGTACAGGCAGGCGCGGTAGGTCGCGCGCAGCCCGGCTCCGGTGGGGCGCAAGTTGGTCTCCGTTACCAGATGGACGAGCAGCTCGCGCGCCAGCCGATACTGGACGAGATCGGAGATATGTACGATGCCCAGCCCGTGCTCGGTGGCGAATGCCTCGAGATCCGGCATACGCGCCATTTCTCCGTCGGGGCGCATGATCTCGCAGATCACGCCCGCTGGAGTGCGGCCAGCCATGCGCGCCAGGTCGACGGAAGCCTCGGTGTGGCCCGTGCGGACCAGCACGCCACCGCGCTTGGCCCGCAACGGGAACACATGCCCCGGAGTTACCAAATCGTCGGGCGTGGCGTCTGGTGCAACCGCGGTGGAAATGGTGTGGGCACGCTCGCGCGCTGAAATGCCGGTGCTGATGCCGTGGCGCGCGTCGACACTGACCGTGAAGGCCGTGTTGTGCGGCGAACGGTTGTCCTGGGTCATCATGGGCAGGTGCAGGCTGGCCACCTTCTCCTCGGAAAGCGCCAGACAGATGAGGCCGCGACCGTGACCGGCCATGAAGTTGATGGCCTCGGGCGTGACCAGGTCGGCGGCCATGGTCAAGTCGCCTTCGTTTTCGCGGTGTTCATCGTCGACCACGATCACCTGCCGGCCGGCGCGGATGTCCGCCAGGGCCTTCTCGAGGTTGATGTGGGGATCAGGGGACACGGGCGCTCTCCACGAAGCGGGCGACTTGCTTGGCAATCATATCTGCTTCCATGTTGACACGATCCCCGGTGCGAAGCCCGCCCAGCAGAGTGACGGACAGGGTGTGCGGAATCAGCCATACCTCAACGCTGTGGCCGTCCACCTGGTTGATGGTGAGGCTTACCCCGTCGACGGCGATGGATCCCTTCTTCACCAAGAAGGGCGCGACCGACTCGGGCGTGCCCAGGCGCAGGGCGAGGGTGTCGCCCTGCTTGCGCGTCGATTCCACCTTGCCCACCCCGTCGACATGTCCGGTGACAAGGTGGCCGCCCAGCATGTCGCCCAGGCGCAGGGGCCGCTCCAGGTGCACGCGGTCGCTGGCCTTGAGCGATCCCAGGGTCGTGCAGGCCAGGGTCTCGGGCCCAAGGTCAGCCTCGAAGCGCCGCGCACGCCGGGCCACGATGGTCAGACAGGCGCCGTCGACCGCCATGCTGGCGCCGAGCGAAAGCGAAGCCACATCCAGATCCGTGGCGATCGCCAGACGGCGCGTGCCGCCCGATCCGGCGCGCACGGACTCCACCTTGCCGATAGCTTCGATGATGCCAGTGAACAATTTCTACTCGCGAGTCTTGCCTTGGGGTCGCCGACGTAATTTTGAACCCAGCACATCGGCTTGCAGAAGGACATCCTCGCCGACGGTGCACACCTCAAACGGTCCGAGCTTCAGGGGAGTGCGCCAGTCAAGCCCCGGGCCTTCTGCGATGGGGCGGCCAGCGCCCACCAAGCTGGGTGCGACAAAGAAGGCAACCGAGTCCACCAGAGCAGCCGAGATGAAGGCCCCATGGACTCGGCTACCGCCCTCGACGAGAAGCGACTGCACCCCAGAGTCGGCGAGGGCACGCAGAACGGATCGGATGGGGATGCGGCCAGCGCGGTCGGCCGGCAGGAGCAGGACCTCGGCCCCGGCCCGGCGCAGGGCTCGCGCGCGGCCTAGGAGCGCGGCCGCGTCGCTTGCGCCTTCGCGCGGCTGCGCAGCAATGATGAGCAGCGGGGGCGTGCCGAGTTGCCGAATGAGCCTGGCTGAGGGCGGCGTACGCAAGTGCCCGTCGAGGATCACACGCAAGGGGCTGAGCCCGGCGGACCCGGGCAAGCGTACGGTGAGACGGGGGTTGTCTGCCAGCACGGTGCCCACCCCGACCAGAACCGCGTCGTGCTGGGAACGCAGCAGATGGGCGTGCGCGCGCGCCGCCTTGCCGGAAACAAAGCGCGCGCTGGGGTCGCGCTTCGATTGACATGGGAACCCTGGGAGGGTTCCCAAACCCTCCCGCGATGGTGCGCCGCCGGCGAGGGCGCGCGCGAAGCGCGCGGGGCGGGCAGGGTGGGCTGTCCGTCCCGAAGGGCCGGCGGGCTCCCCACGCGACGATTCATCGGCTCTTGCTCTCCAGCCAGGCC
>PMJE01000441.1 GCA_003157315.1 Myxococcales bacterium
GGGGATGGAACCCTCACGAATCGGCTTGTCCCTGTGCAAGTACCGGGGCAGGCGTGGGCCCAAGTCGCGGCTGGCGCTGGCGACACATGCGGCACGCGGCAGGATGGCAGCCTGTGGTGCTGGGGCGACAATGACCGCGGCCAGATCGGCAACGGAACAGACACGCCGGAGATGACGCCCCGACAAGTCGCGCCACACCAGTACGGTCAGGTTCCGATCTGCAGCAACGGCACGGTCGAGCAGGGCGAGCAATGCGACGACGGAAACACCGTCTCGGGCGATGGCTGCTCGTCGGATTGCCAGGTCGAGAAGTGCTTCAACCACCCCGAGTGCACCCCAATCGACCAATGCCACGTCGCCGGGGCCTGTGACCCCGCCACGGGCACTTGCTCGAATCCCCCGCAGGTGGACGGCACTGCGTGCGACGACCAGAACCCGTGCACCCAGGGCGAGACCTGCCAGGGTGGCGCGTGCCAGGGTGGGGTCACCCCGTCGTGCACGGCCATCGACCAGTGCCATGACGTGGGCAACTGCGATCCGGGGACAGGGATATGCTCGAATCCCCCAAAGGACGATGCAAGTGCTTGCGATGATGGCGACCCGTGCACGCTTGACCATTGTGACCCGCTGGAAGGGTGTGTTCACACACCCACGAGCGCCGACGGCTGCTCCCTCTCGGTGCAGCCCAAGGTGACCTGTGTTGGGACTCGCGAAGACGGGGCTCTCATCGCCGTTTTCGGTTACCAGAATCCCAACACGGCTAGCGTCAACATTCCCAAAGGAAGCGACAACAGCACGAGCGCACCAGATGAGGCGATCTATCCCTATCTGCCTGAGTGGTTCAAGCCTGGGACAGTGAGCGCTGCAATGGCGGTGGACTTCCAATCGGGCGCAGAAACCACCTGGTCGTTGAGGGGCGTGACCGCGACCGCGAACGCCAACAGCACGCCTTGCCCTTCGGTCACTAGCGGCACCGTCACACTTCCGGACGGCAAGACGTTTGTCACCGACCCCGGGCAGTCCTACCAATCTGGCTATGCAGACAGCATCCTGCCCAGCCAGCCCACTGCCGCGATTCGCGGCACCTTCGCGGTTACCGACGACGGGGCCGCGACCTATCGGCTGCCGCTTTGGGTGCCCCCGGGGCTGATGGGGATGCAGCCGCAACTTGGCCTGGCCTACAACAGCGCTGGCGGGGACGGATTCCTGGGTCGCGGCTGGCAGCTGCAAGGCCTGTCGCAGATTCTGCGCTGTCGGCAGGACTTCGCCCGTGACGGACAGCGCCTGCCCATCCAATGGACTGACGACG
Source organism: Myxococcales bacterium (assembly GCA_003157315.1). The sequence continues at coordinate 1,310 of PMJE01000441.1, forward strand.
ATCGCCTGTGCCTTGATGGCCAGCGTCTGGTTCTGACCAAGGGGACTTACAACGCGGCCGGTGCGGAGTACAGGACTGAGCACGATCGCCATGTGAAGATCGTGCAAGTTGGCAAAGATGACCTTGGGCCAACCGGGTTCGTGGTGTACCAGCCGGACGGGACCCGACACAGCTACGGCTACGATGCCGCCCCGGTTAGTGCTGCCAAGGATTTCTACGGCGAAACCACCGCGGTGCTCGACGGTATGGCGGCCACCATCACTGTGCACGACGGCACGACCGATGAGCCCACGGTGAGCTACGACACGCAGGTGCGCTACGGTTGGGCTCTGGCCTCCAGTCGGGACCGCTACGACAATCGCGTTCAGTACAGCTACATCCAGCAACATAGCTCGGATGACTTGAATCGCTGGACTGACTTCAGGCCGGCGGGCGTCAACTACACGTTCAACAACTTACGCGACGCGGATCGAGAGATCGCTTTCGAGTACACCAGCGAGGACGGAACGGATGCCAGAGTGGATACGCGCTTCAGTTTTGTCAGCGGTCTCCAGTTGCGACTTGGCCACCTTCTCTCGAAGATCACGATGTATGGAGGGGCCTCGGGCAGGTTTTATCTGGTGAAATACTACAGCATGCAATACGAGCCACAGGCCGCGCGCACGAGTGCGCTCCTGCATAGCGTTCAGGAGTGCGATGGCAGTGGCATCTGCAGCCAGCCGGCCCAATTTGCTTGGTCGAGCAACGACGGAACGTATGACAAAAAACCTACGGGCCTGTCCGCCTATAGCTGTACAGTAGGGTTTGGGGGGCCGAATATGCCTGTTTCAGGCATGTTGTTTGCGGGAGACTTCAACGGCGACGGGCGCGACGATCTGGTGACCGGGGGCAGCACTCTCAACTGTGGGGATAACGGCGACCAACCCGAGTACCGTCTCTCGCTGGCAAGTTCGTCGGCGACAGGTTTGCCATTTTCGGGGGGAGGCGGCCTTCTTCCACCTGTAGGTGCGCAATTGTTCGCGGTGACCGACCTGAATGGCGACGGAACGAGCGACTACTACGTTCGGAATAGCGGTCGGTTTCTCGCGTACTTGTGCAAAGCGGGGACGTGCACTGACTCAGGCCTTCCTGGCGGCATAGCAGTGCCGTACATCGGCGACTTCAGCGGTGATGGGCTCGTGGATCTCATAGGTCCAATGGCAGGCGCGACAGGCATGGTTTGGGGCTATCTTCCAAACACAAAGACCGGATTTAGCGCGCAGCCCGTCAGCATCAATGCAAGCTATGTGTCTGGCGAGACATGGAATGCATACATCAACGACTACAATGGCGATGGCAAGGCGGAGTTTATCTTCTGGGATTCGGCGTTGACCGCAGCGGGCAATGCGTCGACGTTCATGCATGTCCTTGGGGATGCGACTTCAGGTCCCGCGCCGACAAGCCTCAAGGCCAGCGGAAAGCTAGCGGGGTCGGTGCGTTACCAGTTTGCCGATTTGAACGGGGACGGATTGCCGGATGCTATAGAGATCCCGAACGGCGGGGGCGACGTGCGCATCGCAATCAACACGGGTCGTGGATTCCTTCCGCCCAAAGCGGCGAATCTGAGCAGCGACTACATGTTCGGGCAGTCGCTTGAGTTTACGGACGTCGCGGGAAGTTTCATCGATCCGGGAATCAGGATAGTGGATGTCAACCTTGATGGGAGAGCCGACATCCTGTACCTGGGAAGTGGCGTTCGTGGAATTACCTCCAAGACTACTAGTAACACCGACCCCACGAATCGAAGCAAGATCATTACTTTGGCTGCGGACAATGACCGGAACGGTTCTGTTAGCCTTGTGCCGGCTGTCTCAAGCTATGACCGAGGTTGGGGCACTGCGAGCGGCCGCGGTGCTTTGGGGTACGACGCGTCGCAGGTCTTGGATGCCAACGGGGACGGCCTCGCCGACTTTATCCAAGCGGATCCAGACACGCCCGATTTCAAACTGGTTCTGTACCAGCGGCAGGGTCAGCCTCCTGGTCTGTTGACGAATGTGCGCGACGGATATGGCGCGACCGTGGATGTGACATACGCACCTATGTCCGACTCGACTGTCTACACTCGCATTGAGTGCTCCTATCCGCAGATTTGCAATCAAAAGGGCCGCTGGCTGGTCTCCTCTCACACCTTTGACAAGGGGACTTCCACAGAAAGACCCCTGACGCACACCTATGTAGGCGCGAGAGCAGACATAACAGGAATTGGCTGGCTCGGCATGGACCAGCATACGGTGACAGACGTGGCAACTGCGACGTACGGAGCAATCACCACGACCACGAGCTATGATCTCGATCCGTCGCAGAACGACGACCANNTTTGGAGATGGAAATGGACGCACTTGGTGGCGCGTTGTATGGGACAGTGATGGGGTCACAACGGAGGAAACTCAACATACCCAGGACAACTCGCAACCACCGGTCATCGCGAACCGAGTCATCAGAAAGACTAGCGAATCCCGCACGTACGACCCGGATTTTGGCTACATCAAGACACGCAACGGATCGAAATGGGGAGAGGGAGACGGCAACGGCGGGGATTTCGAACAGGAATCCTGGGTCCCGTCCTACTATGACGACGATGAGGGGAATTGGCTGGTGGGACGTCTGAAGCGAGAAGAGGCTCATTCGACTATCGAGGGCGTCGAAGGGGTGCGGGTCACGAGCTACGAGCTTGATCCGAATACAAATGCCTTGCTCAGCACGATCATTGAGCCGGACAGTGGCGACCCGAATCTCTACAAGAAGACGAAGCTGACGAGAAACCTGACGGGGCAGGTTTGGAAGACCGACGAATATGTTCTCGATCCAACAACGCTGACGCCAACAGTGGCGCGATCGACACAGGTACTCCAGTTTGATCCGGTGAGTGGGTTCCCGGCATTCACCCGAAATGCGCTCGGGCAGGTGACCAGTCGAGTCTACCATCCGTGGCTGGGCGTGGTGGTGTCGGAGACCGATGCAAACGGGCTTGAAACGCGTCGAAAATACGACGGCTTCGGTAGACTGCGCTGGGAAAAGACGCCCGATGGCGGGCTCACGGAAATGAACTATAACGCACAGGATCAGACGGAGCCGGGCGCGTTGGCCCTGCTTCAAGTCGAGGCCACTCAGAACGGCGTTGGACCTACGTTGTACTATGACGCCGCCGGGCGACTGGTGCGGCAAGTCAAGCTGGATGAAAACCCTAATCCTTATCAGACTGTGATCCAGTACGACAAGTATGGTCGCGAGGTGTCGAAGTGGCGTCCCTATCCAGGCACAAAAGGAAATGTGGTGCAGAGTCTACCCCACCTCAATACGACGTATGACAGCTTGGGGCGCCCCACATTGCAGGAGTTCGTGTCCGGGAATCCCCCAACGGTTTCCTCGCGCAAGTCGTGGACGTACGACGGTCTCTCGACGGTGGCAGTCGAGAGTGGGCTCGGACTTGGCCCAGACAAGACTACGGGCACAATCACCGGTGGGGGCGGGCGGGTGTTCCGCGCAACTGAACTGGTGACCGTCAAAGGTGCTGGAGGAACGAACGAGACGAAGCTGGTGACGACTCAGTTCTTCTACCGTCCATTTGGGCAACTCGGCAAAGTGCTTGTCGACCAAAGCAATGAGACGGACATGACCTACGATGCGCGTGGTCGTAGAAGAACGGTGAAGGATGGCGACACCGGCACGACGACGTCCGACTACGATGCCTTCGACCAGCTGACGAAGGAAACCTATCAGGATACTAACTGGGTTAGCCGCTCCTATGATGCCTTGGGCCGGATGACCAGCGAGACCACCAAAGGCGGGGGAACCAACACCACGATCTGGGATGCGTCCGCCAACGGCATCGGCAGGGTTTCAGTTCGCACCAGCATGGACGGCGTGGCTACAGAGTTCGACTACGATGCTGCCGGGCGCGCGTCGGGTGAAACCTGGAGATTCGGTGCCGAGGCCCACCGCGTGGACTATGCGCATGATCAATACGGGCGCTTGTCCAGAATCACCTACCCCGATGTGGCGGCGCAACGTCGGGCAGTCTACTATGGGTACGATCCATGGACGGGCGAGCAATCTAGCGCCAGTCTGGGAGACTCCAGCGGACCCAAGAAGATGCTTTGGTCGGTGCAAGCGCGGGATTTTGATCGCCATATTCTAAGCGAGTCGTTCGGCGATGGTTCGGAGCAGCACAGTGTCTACGGCGATCCCCGCGGTCTGCTCACCAGCCGAAGTAGTTTGATGGCCGAAACGGATACTGGAACAACAGTTGGGTTCACCTACGACGCGCGGGGTTATCTTGCGAGCCGACAGCAGTATCTATCAGACCAAGGAGAGACCTTTACCCATGACGAAATGGGACGCCTGACCACGTGGCAATCGACCGGGGGAGGCGCGAACTGGAAGGTCGAGTACGGCTATGATTCCATCGGAAACCTGTTGAGCAGAGAGGAGTCGCTGGATGGCACCTCACAAGGTGCCACGACGTTTGTAACTGGCTCCACAAATCAATGTCAGAACCCAGCGGGACCTCACGCCATAACGACCGTGACTTCTGCTGGTACAACTCAATGCTACGAATACGATGCCCGCGGCCAACAGACGTCCGGGGCTGACGGACGCGCTGTATCCTATACAGAATACGGGCTGCCCACGCAGATAACCAGAGACGGCGTGCAGTGGCAGTTTGGCTACGATGCGACCCATCGCCGCGCCAGGAAGACCGGCCCCGCAGGATCGACAATCTATGTTGGGTCCCTCTACGAGAAGCGAGTCGCCACCGACGGAATCGAGTCGCATGTCATGTACGTGTTGGCTGGCGGTGACGTGAAAGCGCAAATCGTGGTGGACGGCGCCAGCGGCGGGCAGAAGATCGACTATCTGATGCGCGATCACCTTGCCTCGGTGACCAGGACTGGCGGGGACGGAGTCTGGCAGGACATGCGGTTCGACCCATACGGCGGTCGGATTGCGACCGCGCCGCCGCCGACCCCGATTTCCGAGTCACCGTCGAGCAGGGTCAGATTGGGCTTCACCGGTCAGGAGGAGGACGACGATCTGGGCCTTGTGAACATGAATGGAAGGATCTACGATCCCGCCATCGCGCGCTTCCTCACGCCCGATCCGGTCGTGGCGATGCGCTCGCCCTCGCAATCATGGAATCGCTACAGCTACGCGGAGAACAGCCCACTGCGGTTTGTCGATCCAAGTGGGTTTGACCCGCAAGATGGATCTGGGGGCAACGGACTCCCGCCAGGGGTCCATATGGAGTGCACGTCGGCGTTCAATTGCGGCTACATGACCTCGTCAGGCGTCTACCTAACACAAGACAACTGGAATTATTGGTCTGGAAACTATTCGACAAGCCCTGCCGGGCCGAATGTTGGCTCATTTGATGAAGCCGGGNNCCGAATGTTGGCTCATTTGATGAACCGGGAGCAGGAGCATCAGCAAGCATCACGTACGGAATGGTGGTGGCATCGAAACAGGGCCAAAGCCAGGGAGAAGCGAAGCTAGACGGATCGTGGCCCAGTCCGGAATTTGTGAGTGGTTTCAAACAAGGGCTCGTAATCAGCCTGACCGCTGTTGCTGCTGCGCTGGCAAGCCCAGCGTGGGCTACAGTTGAGACATGGTTGGCAGCGGAACCGCTGGTCGCAGAAATCGCGGAAATGGTTACGACAGCAGGATTGCAGCTAGGTGGTGTGGCCGCGGGCGCAGGGGTCGCGGGGGCTGCTGCAGAGGGGATGGGTGAGACGGCGATCCTCGGCGAACACCTGGAAAGTGCCGTGACGAGGTTTGGGTCGGAAGGGTTCACTGCGAACCAGGCGGCCAGACTTGCGGAGAATCCGAACCTGGAAGCAGCCTTCCGAGGCGAGAGAATTGATACGTTCTTCAAGCAGTCGGTTGCCGACGATCAGCGGCTC
>PMJE01000505.1:0-6738 GCA_003157315.1 Myxococcales bacterium
GACGGATCGGCGGAACAGGTCACCGCGGATCGAGGCGTAGGAAACGCCCAGGGCCACCAGCGCCGCAATTACAGCCGAAAGCATTGTTTGGCGAAACATGCCAGTACGTTATCGCGCCTGGCGACCTCAAACAACTAAGGATTGGCAAGACTGAGTTTGGCCGCGATCGCCGCCGGTGGACGGCGACGGATAATGCTGGAATGCGTAGGGGCGAAAATAGCGCGATTTGCAGCCTGGGGAGCGTAGGGAAAACAGGTTTCACGGTCTTGCTTTGCCAGTCCCGGGCGCGTCATCTGGCCCGGCGGGGTTGCCACAAGATCTGGCGCCCCCGGCATCTTTCTGCGAGATTTCAGCCGAGAGGTCGCCATGTCTCCGACACGAATTCAAGCCAGCTCGCAACTTGCCAACGTCCGCTACGAGATCCGCGGTCCGCTGGCGCGTCGGGCTGCCGAGTTGGAGAAGGCCGGCAATGAGATCATCAAGCTGAACATCGGCAATCCCGGCGCCTTCGGGTTTCGTGCGCCCGAAACCATGCGCCTGGCGATGATCGAGAACCTGCGCGACGCGGATCCCTACTGCCATCAAAAGGGGATTTTTTCGGCGCGCGAGGCAGTGGTGATGCAGCAGCAAAGCCGCGGAATCATGGACGCCAACGCGGAGGATGTGTTCATCGGCAACGGGGTGAGCGAGCTGATCCTGTTTTCCCTGCGCGCCTTGCTCAACCGCGGAGACGAGGTCTTGGTGCCCAGCCCCGACTATCCCTTGTGGACAGCCGCCACCCATCTGGCCGACGGCACGGCAGTGCACTACCCGTGTCCGCCGCAAAACAATTGGTTACCCGACCTCGACGCCATGGCGCGCCTGCTTACCCCGCGTACGCGCGCCCTGGTGATCATTTCGCCCAACAACCCAACCGGCGCGGTCTATCCGCGCGAGCTGCTGGCCAAGATGGTCGAGATTGCCGAGTCGCACGACTTGGTGGTGTTCTCCGACGAGATCTACGACCAGATGACCTACGAGGGGGCTGAATACACGCCGGTGGCGACCCTGGCCAGGCACACCCTGTGCGGGACGTTTTCCGGCCTGTCCAAGGTCTATCGCGCCTGTGGCTTCCGCGTGGGCTGGCTCAGCTTCTCAGGCGAGAAGGACCACGCGCGCGAGTACCTCATGGGCCTCGACACCATCGCGTCGCTGCGGCTGTGCTCCAATGTTGTGGGCCAGTGGGCGGTGCAGACCGCTCTCGGCGGCTACCAGTCGATCCGCGATCTGGTGCGGCCGGGCGGGCGTCTGTTCCAGACGCGCGCAGCGATTCTGGACGGCTGCAAGCGCAGCAAGTATCTGTCGGTGATCCCGCCGCGCGGGGCGATGTACGCCTTTGTGCGGGCGGATACCAGCAAGCTGCCGAATTTCGACGACCAGAAATTCGCGCTCGACTTGCTCGAGCGCAAGCACGTGCTGGTGGCCCCGGGCACCAGCTTCAACGTGCCCTATCGCGATCACTTCCGCATCACGCTTCTGCCCGACGCAGAGACCATGACCCAGGTCTTCGCACGGATGGAGGAACTGCTCGACGATTACGCCGCCGAGGCGCGCGCGTGATTCAGTTGTATTCAAGACGAAAGAGGCGAGATTTTCCCACCTGCGCGATGAAGCGCAGGTTGTCTGTGCCATCGGGTGAGTTGTAGATTCGATAGAGGAACGCCGCAGCCCGCTTGCAGCCGGCACTGAGGTGTACGATTCGTATGCCGCGATCCCTGCAATCCTGAATGAACGCCCTCTCTGATCTCAGGGAAATCCCGTGAGGCTCGTTGTTCAAGTGGTAGGGTGGCAAATCAATCCATCCTCCACTGTACGATGGGCGAAATGGCGGAAGCTCGCGGAAGTAAAGGTAGAGGTCGGTCGAATACACTTGCTGGGCATCGGTGATTCCCTCGCGCACGAGCGCCTGTTCGAGCGCATGGTAGTAGTGCGAAGTCCTGCGCCACGAAACCACGCTCGCGATATCCTTGCTGGCGCAAGCGCCGAGCAGGAGCGTCACCGCCACGGCGGCAACCGGTCGCGGCCACGAAGATACGCGAGGACGGATCCGGTCGACCCAGAGGGCCTGGCCTGAAACTGCCAGAAAAGTGAGGGATACCGGCAGCGCGAGCAGCACGGCCCTGCCACTGTCGGCGGTGGCCATGAGAGCACTGTACAGGAAACAGAAACAGAGCCAGAGCACTGCTGCTCGCCTCAATGGACGGTCCTTGGAAAAGAAGCACAGGACCAGGGGCGCGGCCAAAGCAGGAAANNCAGTGTGGTACCAGTTCACGTTGTGAATGTGCAGGTAGATGTTGAACGCCTGATAGGTTTGCAACAGCGAATGCCCCGACAGCACATTCACCGCAATCTGGCATCCATAAACAACCGCGCACGATGCCAGTGCGAGGATGATGCCCTTGATCTGCTTTCGGTAGAAGAATGCGGCCGCAAGCAAGAGGAACACGGCTGCCGGCAGAGCATGGTACCGCCACAAGGCTGCCATGCCCAAGAGCCCACCGGCGAGCACGTACCACCAGGCCGTGGGAGCGAGCAGGGCTAACAATAGAGCGTAGCTGCCGACGGTGAAGAACGCCATGGCGCCAGCATCAGCGCCGGGCGTGTTCAGACATTGAAAAACCTGGGGAAAGAGCAGCACCAGACCGGTGACCGTGAGTGACGGCAAGATTGCAAGTCCGCGAAGCTGCAGGACGCCGAGCAGCGAGAAAGCCAAGAGCCAGGTCAGCACCGCATTGATGCCCAAAGCTGACCAGACTGGATAGCCAAAGCGCGGCAGCATCCGGAGGAGCACCGTGTAGCCCACCGGATAGAAACCGTCATAGAAGGTATTGAGGTCGCGGGTATCGAGCCTCTGCGCGAGGTAGTGGTTCCCCCAAAAATCGTTCAGCGGCGTGTGGAGATCCGTGAGAATCCCGACCAGCGCAATCATCACTGCGAATGGAAGCGCGGTCAGCGCATTGTGCGCGACAGCCTTCCAGCGAGAGCTCTCCTGACTTGGGCCAGCCATCAGGGGATACAGTACGCCATCTCTGGCGCGTCTTGGTAGGGGTGTCTACAACGGATAGCCGCCAGCCTGGACAAATGTTCGAATATCATCAGCTTGACAGCCACGCGGTATCAGGATCGAATGCCCTTCGCAGCACAGACCTGCAGCAGCACATGCCGCGCGTAGACCAGAATACAACCAATGAACGCAGCAAAGAGACGCTGCTGCTCATTGCTATCTTTGCCCTAGCCATCGCGCTTCGGCTGGCGCTGGCCATCGTCAACCGGCAGGCCAACGACGACCATCTCAAGGTGGTTAGCATCCTGCTGCAAGGCTTTCACCGTCTCTCCCGGGCCGACTGCCCAGAGTGTTTTCATCCCAAACTCTACTACACGCTGTGCGCGGCCTTGATCAAGATCCTGGGAATTCACCTCCATACCCCGCAAATCCAGGCAGCCCAGTTGCTCAACGCCGTTGCCGGAATTGCCACGCTCGCGTTTATCCTGGCCTTCCTGCGACGCAGCGCTTTTTCCGCGCAAACGCGTGTGATCGCTTTCGCAATGTCTGCCCTGAATCCCCGTTTGATCGCCATCAACGGCCAGGCCTCAAACGACACATTCGCAATTCTGTTTGGCACTGCTGCTGCCTATGGATTTTGGCGTTTCCTGCAGTGGCCTTCCCGCAGCCTATTCTTGAAGACAACCGGTGCTATCGCATTGGCCATCGCCAGCAAAGGGACGACGTTGGTGCTGGGGATCGCGCTTGGCCTGGCATTTGGTGCGCAGACGATAGGCGGCGTTGTATTCGGCCACTGGCGTCGCGCCGCGCTTCGACTGGCGATTCTGCTGGGCATAATGGTATCGGCGATCGCCATCGGCAACTACGATTTTTCGAGTTATCGCGACTACGGGCAACAGGGGCGGCACGCTCCACTGCACTTCTTTGAACGAACCCTGGTCTCTCGCCCCGGGGTGGTTTCAATCGCCGAATCGTATTTCACCTTTCGCCTGGTGGGAATGCTGATTGAACCGACAATCACGAACGACGAAATACGCTATCCCTGGCATCGCACCTCGGTTTGGTCGCAGCTTTACGGCCGGCTGCACGTTGCCCAATTTGATAGCCACCCGCCGATGTGGCGAACCCGAGACCCTCATGTGTTCAATGTCAGTCGCGTCTTGCTGGTCTTGGGCCTATTGCCCACGTCTTGCTTTTTCTGGGGCGTGGGCAAGCGAGCGCGAGGGGTGTGGCGAGCCTGGCGCAGGCGAGGATGGTCGGCTCTCATCGATATGAAGAGCCTTTGGCCACTCATTGTCATCGTGGGATACATGATGTTCACCATCAAGTTCACCCGCGACTTCCGCGACTTTTCCGCGATGAAGGCAATCTACCTGTTTCCCGGAATGCTCGCCTTCGTTGTGGTGTTTACCGAGGGGATCGAGGCACTCGTGGCAAGCGTCGAGGGCTCGAAGCTGTGGTCCAGACTTGTGCAGGGCACCTTTGCTGCGCTCGCCTTGCTATATGCGTGGGACGTGGTTCTGGTAATCATCCATCTGGTGGCGGTTGGGCGGGCGGGTAGGTGGTGATGGCGGCGCTGTCAGCGAGATAGGGCGAGCTAGTCGGCAGGATTCGGGGGCGAACCCACGCAGCCTGTTGCAAGATAGCGTCATGCGGCGAGCAGCGACGGTGGAAACCGGTCCGATTAGCGAATGCGGCTTTGCGCCGTGGCTCTGCTAAGGTAGCCGCAGTCAAGCCGTGATACGGGCGCACAAACTCTGCAAAACCTACCGGGTACACCGCCGGCCACCGGGCCTGCTGGCGGCCCTGCGCTCGGTCGTTCGGCGCAACTACGAGGAGGTGCGGGCGTTGGTCGATGTCAGCTTCGCCATCGCGCCGGGCGAGCGGGTGGGTTTCTTGGGGCCTAACGGCGCAGGCAAGACCACCGCGCTCAAGATTCTCTCGGGATTGCTCTACCCGACCAGCGGCAGCGTCACGGTGGGCGACTTCGTGCCGCAGGAAAGGCACACCGATTTCTTGCACATGATCACGCTGGTCATGGGGCAGAAGCAGCAACTCCTCTGGGACTTGCCCCCGGCAGAAACCTTCGCCATGAACCGAGCCCTGTTCGACCTGCCCCGGCACGAGGCGGACGCCACCCAGAAAGAACTCGTGGATCTGCTCGAGGTCGGCCCGCTCATCGGCAAGCCAACGCGGCAACTGTCTTTGGGCGAGCGTATGAAATGCGAGCTGGTGGCGGCGCTTTTGCACCGGCCGCGGGTGCTTTTTCTCGACGAGCCCACCATTGGCCTGGACGTATCCATGCAGGCGCGGGTGCGCGATTTCATCCGCCGTTACAACGAATCCACCGGTGCGTCGGTGCTGCTCACCAGCCACTACATGGAGGACGTCGCGGCTCTCTGCCCGCGGGTCATTGTCATCGACAAGGGCCACCTGATCTACGACGGCGATCTGCGGACGCTGGCCCGCCGGATTCGACCCGAGAAACGCATCACTATGCATTTTTCCTCGGTGCCGGCGCCCGGCGAGCTGGATCGGCTGGGGAACTGTGTGGCCCGCTCGGAGTTGCAGGCCACCCTAGCGGTGCCGGCCGCGCAGGTGACCGAGGCGGTGCGGGCGGCGCTCGGCCGGCTGCCCATCTCGGATATCTCCGTCGAGGATCCGCCGCTGGAAGAGATCATGCAGGAGTTCCTCGGCGGCCAGTCCGCCAACGGTGGCGTGAGGTCGGCGTGAGTCGGCGCTTGGGCGGGGAAGGGCTGCGCGCCGTGCGCCACGTGCTGCGCGCATATCCGGCGCTGCTGCGGGTAGGCTTTGCCGACATGTTCGCCTATCGCGCCGAACTGGTGGTCTGGCTGCTGACCATGAACATGCCTCTGGTGATGATGGCGTTGTGGACGGCAGTGGCAGCGACCGGGCCGGTTGGTCGCTTTGGTCGGCGCGAATTCGTGGCCTACTACCTGGGCATGCTGCTCGTGCGCATCCTCACCGGCTCTTGGCTGGTGTGGGAGTTGACCATGGAGATTCGGCACGGCACGTTGGCGCCGCGCCTTTTGCGACCCATCCATCCGCTGTGGGCGCACAGTGCGATGCAACTCGCGGCCGTGCCCATGCGGGCGCTCTTGGTCTCGCCCTTGGTATTCGTTCTCTACTTCACCGCGGGCGAGCGCCTGCCGTTGCACGATCCCGTGCGCCTGGCCGTCACAGTCGCGGCGATTGCCGGGGCGTGGATCCTCTTGTTCCTGGTCATGGCCATCATTGGCACGCTGGCGGCCTATGTGGAAAGCGCGCTCTCGATCTTCGACGTGTGGTTGGGCGCCCAGGCGGTGCTCTCCGGCTTCCTGGTGCCGCTGGAACTGCTGCCGCCCTGGGTGGAGCAGACTGCGCGCTATTTGCCCTTTCGCTACATCCTGGGCTTTCCGGTCGAGGCACTCATCGGCCTGGAAAGCACGTCCCGCGCCCTGCACGACCTAGGCGTCCAGTGGCTCTTCATTGCGGGCTCGCTAATTGCCACTCTGGCGCTGTGGCGCGCGGCCTTGAAGCGTTTCGCCGCCTTCGGGGGCTAGAGCATGCGAAGCCTGCGGCACTATGCTCGCCTGCTCGCCGTGCAGATGCGGACGTCGCTGACCCTGGCGGTGCAGTACCGCTTCGATTTCTTCCTGGAAGGCGCACTGGCCCTATTCTGGCTGGCCATCACG
>PMJE01000505.1:6762-7054 GCA_003157315.1 Myxococcales bacterium
GCGCAAAGGCACGCTGGACTTCGTCTTGTTGAAGCCGGCCGACGCGCAGTTCCTGGTGTCCACCGCGCGCTTCGAGCCCTGGCGGATTCTCGATTTCCTCGGCAGCATCGCGGTTTTGGTCTACGCCTTTCACCGTCTGGGACGCGCGCCCAGCGCCGGCGATCTCATGGTCGGGCTGGTGCTTTTTGCGGTCGCAGTGCTTCTGCTCTACTCGCTATGGATCCTGGTGGTCAGCGTTTCGTTTCGCGTGGTCAAGGTCGACAATCTTTCCTATCTGTTCATTTCCATCTTC
>PMJE01000609.1 GCA_003157315.1 Myxococcales bacterium
CTCTGTGCTCTCTGTGGTGAAGGAAAAAACTAGCCCACTACCCGCCGCTGCCGTCGCTTCCCGGTGTCGCTGCCGGGGGTGCTTCGCTCTCGGGGCGCGGGGGCAATTGCGGGTGGCGCAGGGCCTCGCGCGCAGCTTCGCGCGCGGCCGTGACCTGGGCCAGCTTGCACGCCCCACACAGCGCGGGCGCGGCCCAGTTGCCAAGGTGGGTTTGCAGCTGGCTTTCGGGTGGCCAGTAGATGGGCGTCCCGCACTGAATGCAGGGGATCTCCTGGGTCTTGCGGCCGGATAGGAACTCGGCGCAGGCGGAACAGCGCCGTGCAGGCGGCTGCGGCTCTCGCCGGCGGCGGCTCTTCTTGCCGGTACCCGGCGGGCTAGCTTGCGCAGGGGGTGCCTCGCTAGCAGGCGCCTGGGTGCTCTCCGTCGCAGGTGCGCTCGCTACGGATTCGGGAACCGCTGCCACAGCCGCGTCGGTCGGGGGCATGCTGTCGCTGGCGCCAGCCGGGGCAACCGCAGTCGCGACGGCCGCGGCCTCGACGGGCGGGGGCTCCCTGAGCTTGGGCCGCACCCCAGCCGCGAGCTGCTGTTCCTTGCTCCAGGTCCAGGTGCCTGGGCAGCCGTCGGTGCGACAGGAAATCTCCCGATCGTCGAGATCCCCCAGCTCCTTCTCACACTCGCCGCAGTAGCGGGGATACGGATCCGCGCTCTTGCCGCGCACCAGACGGGCCAACTGCGCGCCCCGCTTGTCGCTCCAGGTGCCCTTGCAGCCGGCGCGGCGGCAGGGGCGCTCCACGTCCTTGAGGCTGCTCCACAGATCGAAGCAGCGCTGGCACATGCGCGACGGAGCCTTGGGCACTGGCTTGTCGGCCACGCAGGCATCGAGCTGATCGCTGCGCGTCCAGGTCCAGGTGGCCTTGCAGCCGGAGGTACGGCAACGGATCTCGCGATCAAACAGCTTGCCGAACTCGGCGCGGCACTCGGCGCACATGCGCCGGGGTGGCTCATTGGGCTTGCCAGCAGCGAAGGCCTGGATCTGATCGTCGGCTTTCCAGGTCCACTTGCGGGTGCATGCGAAGACCCCGCAGTTGACCGCCCGGTCCTTCAGCTTGCGCGCAACCTGGCTGCACGGCTCGCACATGAACCCCGCGATGCTCACGCCAGTGGTGGTGGTCGGCGTTGCCGGCTCGGCCGCCGGTTCGCCCTGAGAAACCAGCTGTTGCTCTCGGGTCAGGGTGGCGGTGCGTGTGCAGCCGGGCACGGCGCAGGGGATTTCCCTGTCCTGCAGGCTGTCGAGCAAATTTTGGCAATCGGCGCACAAGTGCTTGGGCGCAGGTCGCTGCGTGGCAAACGCCTCGAGCTGGGCCATCACCGGCCAGGTCCACTTGCCCGGGCACCCCTTGCGGTCGCAGGGGCGCAAGACATCTTGCAGAGTGCGGAACTTGTTCCGGCACTGCTCGCACATGCCTTCGGTTGGATCGCCAGCAGTTGGCGCCTGCCCGGCCAAGCCGAAGGCTTTATTCGAGAGTTGTATCCACGTCCGGGTGCAACCGGGAACGCAACAGGGCACCGACTTGGCGCCCAGCCTGTCGGCAAGGGTGAATTTTCCTGCTGGCATCGGAAGGGCCTGTATGGTGGCAAAGATAGCCTGCCCAAAGCAAGCAACAAGTCGAAGCTTGTTGACTCATGGCGGCGGGGAATGTTTTTGGGTTGACTGCGCCGTTGCTCTCTCCCCATCCTTGGGCGCGCGTGATGCAAATAACCATCGAAGATATCTCCCCAGTTGAAAAACGCGTTGACTTCGAGGTCCCTTGGGCGGACGTGGCGCCACGCCTGCACACGGCCTATGAGAAGCTGCGGCGCGAGGTGCACCTCAAGGGCTTCCGCCCCGGTAAGGTTCCGCGCCAGGTAGTCGAACGCCTGTACCGCAACCAGGTCGAGGGCGAGGTGTCGAGTGAACTGGTCGAGCTGTCCATTCGGCAAGCTATCGACGAGAAGCAAATCCAGCCGGTGGCCCCGCCCACCGTCGACAAGCTGGAGCTGAAGCAGGACGAGCCCTTGCGTTTTTCCGCCCGCATCGAGGTGCGTGCGCAGGTGACTCCCAAGGACTACACCGGGATTCGCGTGTCGCGCCGGCCGCCCAAGGTTACCGACGAGGACGTGGCGCAGGCGCTGCAAGGCTATCAACGGCAGCACACGGCATTTTTGCCGGTCGAGGGTCGCGACACGACGGCCGCCGATGATCTTCTGCGGGTCGAGGTTCATGGCAAGGTGAGCGAGCACAAGATCAAGACCAAGACCGTCACAGTGGACTTGACCGATGAGAACGCCGGCGGGTTACCTGGTCTGGCGCCGCGTTTGCGCGGGGTGCCTGTGAACGCGCAGGGTTTGGAACTTCGCTACCGGCTGGGTGACGACATCGCCATCAAGAGCCTGGCAGGCAAGGAGATCAGCCTGCGCGTGACCATCAAGGAGGTGCGTGGCCGCAGGGTGCCAGCGCTCGACGACGAGCTGGCCAAGGACACGGGCGAGGCCGACACGCTCGAAGAGCTGAAGACCAAGGTACGCGACAAACTGGTCGAGGCGGACAAGCAGCGCATTCGGCGCGAGATGGCATCAGAGCTGGTCAAGGAGGTCGTGAAGCGCAACGATTTCCCCATCGCGCCCTCGCTGGTTGACCGGCACGCCGAGAACATCGTCATGCGAGTCAAGGCCCAGCTCATGCTGGCGGGTATCGACGTGGAGGCAGGGGCGGGCTACGACGAGGAGGCCATGAAGAAGGAAGTGCGCGGCGAGGCCGAGGAGTCAGCGCGGGCCAGCGTGCTTCTGCGGGCCATCGCCGAGCGCGAGGGGCTGCAGGTCGACGCGGGCGACGTGCAGAAGCGCCTGGTCGAGCTGGCCAATGCGCGCGGTGAGAGCGTCAATAAGCTGCGGACCGAGCTGGAGCGGTCGGGCCGCATCGAGGGCGTGCGCGCGCAGCTGCTCGAGGAGAAGGCGCTTGATATGCTTCTCGCTCAGGCTAAGATTGTCGAGGAGGATCCGGACAGCTTGATTATCACACCGGATCAGGGCGGCGGGCAGCGGCTGGTTCTCTCCCCGGAGGAAGCGGCCGCTGAGGCCCGTGCAAAGGGCGGCGAGCCGCCCAGAAAGTAATGTNNCATGCAGGACCCCAGGAATTCGACTTTGGCCATGCCACCCTTGACCAGCAACTTGATCATCCCCACGGTCATCGAGCAAACCCACCGCGGCGAGCGCGGCTGGGACATCTTTTCGCGCCTGCTCAAGGACCGCATCATCTTTCTGGGCAACGCGGTCGACGATTTGGTCGCCAACATCGTGATCGCCCAGTTGCTCTTCCTCGAGAGCGAGGATCCCGACAAAGACGTCATGCTCTACATCAATTCTCCCGGGGGCATGGTGACTGCCGGCATGGCCATCTACGACACCATGCAATACGTGCGGCCCGACGTGGCCACCTTTTGCATGGGCCAGGCAGCGTCGATGGGCGCGTTCCTTCTGGCCGGCGGGGCCAAGGGCAAGCGATATGCTCTGCCGCACTCACGCATCCTGATTCACCAACCCTTGGGCGGCTTCTCGGGTCAGGCCACCGACGTGGACATCCACGCGCGCGAGATCCTGCGTACCCGCGACAACCTGAATGAACTGCTGGTCAAGCACACTGGCCAGCCCCTGGAACGCATCAAGCACGACACCGAGCGCGACTACTTCATGAGTCCGGCCGAGGCCAAGGAGTATGGCTTGGTGGATGAAGTGATCGAGCACAAGGATCACGTCAAAGACAAGTAGCTGGCTCGCGCTGCGCAAGAGGAGATGGCGCGCGTGATCGAGGGGCTGAACGAGATCGTCGCTGACTGAATCGGCACAACGGTATGACGTTCACCGGCGGGGGAGCCGCCGAGTTGGCGACTCGATTCTACACCCTGTCCTTGCGGCGACCGCGCTTCATCGGCTTGTTCGGCGCCGACCGGGGTGGGGCGACACCGGTAACTGAGCACCATGCCAGACGGCGACGATCCAGACGGTGGGCTTTCCCACTCGATAGAAGAATCGATAAGGTGGGACGATCACTTCGCGGTGAGCGAGTTCAGGAAACTCTGGGATCTTCCGACCCGACTGCGGATAC
>PMJE01000334.1 GCA_003157315.1 Myxococcales bacterium
CAGCTACGGCCCCGAAGGCTCACGCCTCACGGCGCTGCTTCGCCTGGATCGTTTGCGCGCCTCGCCCCGCGGGGCGAGTTATCAGTCGGCCATTGATCAGCTTCTTCTGCTGCTGCCCGATCGACGCCGGCTGCTCGACGGAACTGGCCTTGATCTCTATCGCGACTTCGATGCCTTGCTCATCGCCACCCCTGAGCCGCGCAATGACAAGGTCACCTTCCTTGCTGCCCGGCACCGCCTCAAGGACACGACCCTGCAGGCGGCACTTGACCGCGGCGCCGCTGCCACCGGCCACGCAATCGAATGGCGCTTGCAGGACGGTCGGCCGGTGGGCGTGCGCAGGATGCGCGCGGCGGTAACTGGACAGGCCACCGGTTTCGACCTGGACGACCGCATCCTTGTGCTGCCCCAACCATCGCTGGCCGTGATGGCACCCCCGGCCTACGCCGAACAGCTGCTGGGGCGGCCCGCGCGCCCTGGCAGCAGGCAGGCGACCCTCGACGCGGGGACGAGCGACGCTGGCGCGGCAGATGCCAGGCCCACGCCATCGGGCAAGAGTCGGGGGCGCATCGCCTGGCGTGATCTTGTCGCTCGCATTGATGCCGAGGACAGCGCTTTGCCCGAGGATGCGGTCTTCATGATCACGGCGGTCAATCTCTTTGTCTTGCCGGCAGCGCCGCTCGTCGTTCCTGGGACGCGCGGTGTGGTCGACGACGACGTGCGCGCGACGGGGCCGTACGGGCCAGCACCACAGGCGCTAACTCTGGTGGCTGGCATCGATCCTGAGCCATACTTGGAGTTGGTGGGCGAGTTTGAGGATGAGTCGCAGGCGCGGGCCTGGGAGCGCGATTTTCCTTCGTGGAAAGGTCGCCTGATGTTGAACCCGGTGCTGTTTCTGGCCGGGTTCGCCCCCCTGGTCGATCGCGCCGAGCTGTCGCGTGAAGAGCGAATCCTGTTCGTGCGTGCGAGCACGACGGCGGAGGAGTTGCAGCGCCTCTTGGCGGTGGCTACCAACGCGGCTCGCGCCATCGTCGGCCGCCCTCACTGAGGACGATCAGCGATGTCGGGAGTGCTTGCTTGACCGGCGCGACAGGTCCGCCTTGCTGGTGCGCTGGGCAGCCATGACCAGCGGAAACACGGTGCGCAGCACGACATTGGGACGGCCGTCGCTGAGCCTCACCTTGTACATCTGCTCCTCCGCACAGGAGGCCGCGACAGGATTGATGGGTCCTTGCGAGACAAAGCCCACCGAGCCGATGGTACCTTCCGGCTCGACGTATGCGATGGCTTCCACACTCTGGGGCCCCAACTCTCCACAACTAGAGAAATCGCCGGTCGAGGCGACTCGAATGGCCACGTCGCCGCCCTTCCAGTCCAGCACGCGGATCTCGCCGGTGGATCGAAAACGCAAGGAATACTCGAAATCAGTGCTGCGGTTGCCTTCGGGTGGAGGGAAGTCGATGCGCCTGCCAACGTCGATCAGGCATCGCTCGACCGGGTAGTTTCCCAGGTCGTTCTTGATGACGTGAATGTCGGAAACCGATCCGCTGGCCTGCACCACGAAGCGGAGAACGATCCGGCCCGACAGGTACCGGCGTGCGTCCCCGGCGCGTTCGAAGCAGTCGACCATGGCGGGTACATGGGGCGCCATGGCCCTGTCCACCGTGCGCTCGTCGAGGAAACCGATGGACATCTGCATGTCCATTGACNNGCGCACAAGACACACGCGACTTTGAGCATCTGACCTCGCATACTTCGTGAGGTATTGTACATTTATTCTTCTACAAAACTATCGATTTGTTTCTCTGAATCTGTAGCCTCCGGTTTGCTTGCGTGGACGGAAGCACGTTCAAGTATGTGGGTCCTATCCGAACCCAGTAGCCAAACATTTTGGATTCGGTCCAGCTTCTCCAGTCTCTTCGACGCGCCGATCTGCACCCGAGCGCGCAAGACCTGCACCGCCTACATGTCGGCGACGGCGATCGGCTTGCCCGGCCGCCGCGCAAGCCAGGCAGCGCGCCCGTATGCGGTAGCGCGAACGGCAGCGACAAGCGTGGTGCGGGTTGCTTTCCGCGTTCCGCGAAACGCACACGAACGCTTTCTCGCCCACGCACTCACAACCCACGGCCCGCTAGCCGCGGCCGGGCCTGATGGGCGGCCCCGAGTTTTCCGACAAGCCGTATCTAGTACTGCGGCTCGAACTTGTACTCGTACTGGACGTCCCCGCCCTTCTCGAGCTTGGGATATTCAAAGTCCCGCAGCACCCCAACCAGGCAGTTCTCGACGTCCTGGTTCGCCAGCGTTCCCCCCGCCACGCGCGGCCGGCCGTGTCCAGCGGTGTCGATAGTGATGATGACCTTGACCGTCCCCTTGAACTCCCGGGTGNNGTTGAGCACGTCCTGGTAGCACCGGCGCGCTGAGGAATCG
The DNA here is from genome assembly GCA_003157315.1 of Myxococcales bacterium. Next base: position 2,428 of record PMJE01000334.1, read on the forward strand.
CGTTCCTGCAGGAGCAGCTTGATTTCTGCCTCCTTGTCCGGTGGGACGCCACCGGTGTCAATGACGATCTGGGTGTCATCTCGCACGATCACGGCACGTGGGTGATCGGCCATGTCCCGTGGGGTCGAGGTAGCCGAGGCACAAGCCCATAGGGAAATACAGGTTCCAATCGCGAACAGGATGTTGGTCGCCTTCATCTCATGGCCCTCCGCGTCGCAGGGGTTAGGAAGAACAATGACTGCGGTCTTAAACCGATAGCGGCGCGGAAGCAATAGTCAGGAGCTGGACTAGAATGCAAGCTCGTCCGGCAGAAGGGAGTCTTCGCGCGCATGAGCAGTCCGGTTCATACCTTCTTCGCCACCGCCTTCGTAGAGAATTTTCCCCTCAAGGAAATGGCGGTCCACTATCCCGAGGCCAAGCGCACCCCGCGCGAGCTGTGGTTCTCGCCCGCCTCTGGTGGCACGGTCTTTCTCTATCCGTTCGGAGCGCTGGTCTTCTACGACGTGGGTGCGGAAGCGCGAGAGGCCGAGTTGGCACGCCTGCATCGAATTCGGCCGAACCTGACCACCGCTCAGGTGATGGACGAGCAATTCACGGTGCGCGAGGATCCCGGTGTGCGGCCCGACGTGGTTAACGGCGTGTTGACTCTCGATCATTTGACCTTCGAGCGCGCCAGCGTGGTGGCGCTCACCGTGGCGCAAAGCGCAGCCATGGACTACTACGATCGCATTGTGGACCAGATGTTCAGTGGCACCGACAAGCTGGTTGATCGCTTGGAGAAGCTGGGGACTGTGCCTTTGCGGACCCGGCACCTGCACAAGTTCATCGGCGCGGCGCTGGGAACGCGGAACGAGGTGCTCTCCATCCTGCACCTGCTCGACAAGCCAGAAGCCATCTGGGACGACCCCGGCGCGGACCACATCTACGGTGAACTGCGTGCGGAGTTCGACCTGGTCGATCGCTACCAAGCCCTTGAACTCAAGCTGCGCAGCGTGCAGGACGCGCTGGAGCTGATAACCGATGTGGCACGAGACCGCCGGCTGGTCTTGCTAGAGGCGGCCATCGTATTGCTCATTGTCTTCGAGATTGTGATCAGTCTTGTCCACCACTAGCGAGACGCCCGACGTACGGGTTGTGCTCGCGCTCTTCACCGATGGTCGTCTCAGGGCCGTGTCCGGGAACCACCACGGTTCCCTCGGGTAGGGCAAACAGCTTGTCGCGGATCGAACTCAGGATTCGCTTGGAGGAGCCGCCGGGAAAATCTGTGCGGCCGATGCCGCCCGCGAACAGCGTGTCGCCAGCGAGCAAAAGCGGCGCACCTCCGGTCGCTTCCATGAACAAACACACTGAACCAGGCGTGTGTCCTGGGGTGTGTAGCACGCGCGCGTGGAACTGCCCGAAACTCAGGGTTTCGCCGCCGAAAAGGATCTGAGCAGGCTCTGGCGGCCTTGGCGCGACCAGATCGAAATAGCGCGCCTGGCGCGCCAATCCCCGATACAGGTCTAGGTCGTCGCTGTGGATCGATATTGGGGCGCCGGTCGCCGCCGCCACCTCGCGCGTTCCGAGAATATGATCAAAGTGGCCGTGCGTGTGCACGATCCCGACCACCCGCGCGCCCATCTTGCCAAGCAGAGCCAGAATTCTCTCCGCATCACCGCCCGGATCGACGATCAGGGCTTCGTGCGTGACCGGGCAAGCGACCACCGTGCAGTTGCATCCCACCGGCCCCACGGCAAGGCTGTTGCGTAGCATCAGCCCAAGGTTGTCACGCGAAAATTGAAAGTCTACGAGCAGCCGGTGGTGGTGCCGCAGTTGATACACTTGTGGCAGCTTCCGTTGGGCACCGTGATCGAGCCGCACTCGGGACAGGTGGGCGCGTCACTGCGCACCAGGAAGCTGTACATCTCGCCTCCGGTCGGGCTGTGGCCGTTGCCATTTTTGCCGTTGTGGCCGTTGCTGCCCTCGGCTGGAGCGGGCGCGGCCTGCACCCCACCGCTCGGCGTCCCGGTCGGTTCGGCAGGAACAGGCGCCTCGGCCGCCGACTGGCTTTCCACTTTGCTCTCGCTGGCAGATTCCTCGCGCACGAACTTGGAACCCAACCAGCGGAAGAGGTAGTCCATGATCGACGAAGCTCGGGGGAGTGCCGGATTCCCGGTGAAGCCTGAAGGCTCAAAGCGCGTGCGCGAGAACTTGTCCACGAAGAGCTTGAGGGGCACGCCGTACTGCAGAGCCAGCGAGATGGCGGTGGCGAAGCTGTCCATCAGGCCCGAGATGGTCGAGCCCTCCTTGGCCATGCGCACGAAGATCTCGCCGGGCTCGCCGTTTTCGTAGAGACCCACGTGAATGTAGCCCTCGTGTCCCGCCACCGAGAACTTGTGGGTCACTGAGCGCCTCTCGTCGGGCAGCTTGCGCCGAATGATGTTGGGCGGTCCTGCCAGCTGGGCTGTCGCCTGCTGCGTACCCGGATCGGTCTTGCTAGTGGTGACCGGCTGGGTGCGTTTGCAACCCTCGCGGTACAGGGCGATAGCCTTCAACCCCGCCTTCCATGCTTCCATGTACGCCGTCTCAAGCTCCTCCACAGTGGCGTCCGCGGGCTGGTTCACCGTCTTGGAAATGGCGCCCGAAATGAAGGGCTGGGCAGCCGCCATCATGCGGATGTGACCCATGGCACTGATCGAGCGTGTGCCATTGGCCGCGCGGAAGGCGCAATCAAAGACCGGCAGATGGTCGCAGTCCAAGCCAGGCGCGCCCTCGATGGTTTCCTCGCGGTCTATGTAGTCGGCGATGGCCTTGCGCTGGCTTTCGTCGTAGCCCAGGTGCTGCAGAGCCTCGTCGACCGTGTTGTTGACGATCTTTATGGTTCCGCCACCCACCAGTCGCTTGTATTTGATGAGCGCGATGTCGGGCTCGNNGTATCGCAATCCATCATGAAGCCGATAGTGCCCGTGGGCGCTAGCACGCTGGCCTGGGCGTTGCGGAAGCCGTGCTCGGTTCCCAGCCGAATCGTCTCGTCCCACGCCTCACAGGCCGCTGCCGTCAGATCTTTGGGCACAAGTGCAGCATCGACCTTGTCCACGTGGTAGCGATGCTTCTTCATCACAGCCAGGAAGGGCTGCTCGTTTTCAGCGTAGCCGGGGAAGGGACCGGTCACGTCGCGCGCAATCACCGCGCTGGTCCGGTAGGCCCAGCCGGTCATGAGGGCTGTGACGGCCCCGCACCAGGCGCGCGCAGGTGCCGAGTCGTAGGGCAGGCCGAGCGACATGATGAGCGAGCCGAGGTTGGCGTAGCCCAGGCCGAG
>PMJE01000146.1 GCA_003157315.1 Myxococcales bacterium
CTCGGTGAAACCCGCAATCCACAGAACCGACACGGCTTGCCAGCGGGCCAGTTGGCGGGCCAAGGCGATGACCTTGTCTTTTGCCTTCTCGCCAGTGAACGGTGGCGAGTGGAAGGTGAGCGCCTCCTGCGCCAGGCCGCGCTTGGCTGCCAGCCATCCCGCCACCGGCGAATCGATCCCGCCCGAAAGTAGCAGGATGGCGCGTCCCGAGACTCCCACAGGCAAACCGCCGGGCGCGGGAGTGGGCGGCGGGATGGTCAGGTTGTCCGGCGACGGGTCCGCTGAGGTCTTTCGGCCGACGGCGGGCCTTACCCTATCGCGACCGACTGAACGAAGTGTGAGCCTGCCCATAGTGGCGCCGCATCAGGCACAGCGATGGGTGTTTCGCACATCGCGGGGTGCTATGCCGTCCTGGCGGGGCGAAACCCGGTGTGGCTACGGCGACGGCCGGGCCTATCGTAGTTGCGATAGTAGCAGCGGAAGGGCGGGGGATGGCCGAGGTTCCAGGAACCGCCGCGGACGACACGGCGGAAATCTTGCAGCGGCACAACCGGATCTTGAGTGGCCCTTAGTGTCTTGAGTTTTTCGTATCTCTCCTTCTCCCACCCGTCGGCGCACCATTCCCAGACATTGCCGGCCATCTGATTGCACCCCCACGGGCTTGCGCCCTCCGCATACGCCCACACCGACGCAGTCGTNNCGCGCCCATCCAATCCCCGCGCCCCCTTCTCCCATTCCAGCTCGCTCGGCAAGCGAAGCCCTGCCCAGTCGCAGTACGCCTTCGCGTCCTCCCAGTCCGCGCAGACCACGGGGTGATCCGCCTTCTCGTCAGGGTACCGCCCCGCCTTCCACACCGGCGTGCTGAAATAGTCCGCCTGGTCCGGCGCGCGATGCCCCGTCTCTTTCACGAACCGCGCGTACTGCGCATTCGTCACCGCGTGGACCCCAAGGTAGTACGCGGCGAGCTGAACCCGAAACGGCTCCCCACCCCCTTCGTCCGACCCAGGACCACCTGCCAAGAACTCCCCCTCCGGGATCAGAACCAGCAATGTCCCGTCCTTTTCGTTGACCACGAGATTCTCTCGCAACCCCCGCAGAGCCAAGAGCTGCTCGTAGTTCTCNNTCTTTTGGAATATACTCCTCAATAAAATGATTGGAATGGTAGACCGATATTGCCTTCTCAATAGCCAACAGAACCGCAAGCCCTATCAGCGACGCAACGCCATCCTCCCCGCCCAGTGCGGTAGCAATCCCTGCCGCAACAACAAGCACGATGAGGACCGATTCGGTGATCGCGTCGCCGACACCGAGCCATGGGTGCCTTGTGTAAAAATATCCGCCGCCAGGGTAGACGATGGAGTTTCTTCTCCCTTCGGCGGGGTTCTTGAACTCGAGCCGGCAATGGGGGCAGGTATATTCGCCTTCGACCAGCTCTTCCGTGCAGCGGGGACAAAGAGGTGTTCTTCCTCCGGTCTGGCTGGGCAGGTCCTGTGCCGGAATGGTTTGAATGATGGCCTTGATCTTTTTCCGCTCTCGCCATGCGATATGATAGAATTTTTCCGTTTTTCCATTTCTATATTGAACGACGAGAGTGGCTCCTCTCAGTTTGATTTTTTCACAGTCCGCAAAGAGAATGCTGGCTATCGAATTCCTATACCAATAGTTATAGGTGGTCGGGACATGGAAGATGCGTTTGCTCGTGAACACGAACAGGGAGCGTTTCAAGTGGAAGACAAACCATCCCGTGAGGAAGTGTTCAACGAGCGATATTGGAGAGCATCCCGTTGTTATGAGAAGGATCCTTTCGCCGTCCGTCAAGAACGGCTTCAGGAATGACACCTTCTCAAGCAGTCGTGTCTGGCGTCCTTCCGTTCCCTTTTTGTAGTCACCCTTGTGATTTGAAAACATGACATCGTTGTCCGTCGGAAGCCCATAGGCGTTCTTGAGATCCGATGATGATGCGAACATTGCGACGCTCCTTTCGCCAGCATGGTGTTGAACCTGTGAGGTTCTTGAAAACCAGTTCTGCCACATAGAGAAGTTGCTTGGGACGGTCGGGCCCGGGACCGGCGCCGTGCCTCTAGTGGCAGCGTGATCAAGGTTTGGCGCCCGACGTAGTCTTCTTGGGCGCCACAGGTTCGAGCAACGGCGCCACAGGTTCGGGCAACCCGTTCGGCCGCTGCCAGCCGATGCGTGCCCACGGACCGAACAAGCACCCACGGTCGTCGCACGTGGCGGCCGCCAGGTTCTCGGGGGCACCGCTGGGGGGCGACGCGACCTCGTACCAGGTCGTCCACCCGTCGTTCGTCTCGTACAGCTTGCCCGCGTCTAGCCTCAGGCCGTGGGCACCCGTGGCCACGACAACGCCCGACGCCCGGAGAAGGCGAACCTTCCCGCTGCCGTCGAGCGGCAGATCGATGGCGTAGCTTGCGGGCAATGGTGGCAGCGGATGGCGGGGGTCGGGTATGTAGAACAACCGCAGGCTCGACCGCGTGAGCAAGGCCCCGGACTCGATGAACGGGGGGAACTTCTTGCCGGACCGGGCCTCGGCGTCCCAGCGCAGCGTAGTATTCACTTCCTTCATCGCGGTCGCATCGAACGCGTACACCTTTCCGTTGCTCAGGCGCGACAGGCCGAGACCCTCACGTCCATCGTCCTTGGACTGGATCACTTCGCCTGGAAAGATGTACGAATTGCCCCTGTCAGAACCCGGCAACTCGTATGTGCTGTAGTGACCGTCGCTTCCGCGCACGCACACGCCGCCACGCGCGTCGCCCTCGCAACTGGCCGTGATGAATACGGTCTCCGGATAGTATCCTTGCGCCCTGCCGATCTGTCGCGCCATCCCCTGTGTGACATTTACCTCGTTCTCGAGAGATCGTTTCCCCGTGTCGAGGTCAATTCGGAACACTCGCAAGCGCGTACCGAGTATCCCGCAGACGAGCAACGGCCAGCCCGACAGCACCCGTCCTTCGCACAGTTCCTCGCCGGATTGCAGGACTGGTCCCAGCGTCCTGATTTCGCCCGTGCGTGTGCGTGCGATGTAGACGCGGTCTTGGTGGACTCCGAACCATTCGTCCTCCGCCTGCATGGATGGGGACCAGCCGCCGGCGAGAAGTGCTGCCTCCGTGGGCACGGCCGTGAGGGGCGGTGCCGGCGCCTCCGTCTTCTCTGCCTCCTCGTCGTTCTCTGTCAGCCCCATTGCGCTGATTGCGGCAGCGCGCGCTCTTGACTCGGCGTCGCTCATTGCGTCCTTCTTAGCGGCCACAATCCTGCCGTCGCGCCTTACGCGATAGACATTGTCGTGTGCGTCGGACACCAGGATGTCATCCTCCTCGACGAGTCCGTCGACCATCTTCTTGATCGCCAGCTCTCGCCAGGACCCCGCTTTCTGGGCGAAATACACGTGAGACAGCTTGTCCGAGGCGCCAACCATGAATCCCGATGGGTGCGCCATGAAATGTTCGAGGTCCGAAGGCGCCTTCGCGATCGGCTTGGCATCGTCGAGCCCGAACAGCCACCCGTGGCCATGCCCATCGCGGATCAGGATGCACCTGGGCCCGATGTCGAAATCCGACATCGGGTGATCGCCAAGGCGAACCAGCGAGCCAGCAAACGTCTTGGCGAAGTAGGCCGTGTGCTCTTCGTAGAAGACGAAGCCGCCGCCGAAGGCGTCCGGCACCTGGACGAAGCCAACTAATCGCCCCTGCGCGCCGGAGTCGTCCGCCGCAGCGAGCTGGTTCTTCTGAAACGTGTAGCGGTGACCCAGGTCGAGGAGGCCGATCGACCCCGGCGCGAGGCGAACGTTGTACTCGAGCGCTTCATTCGTCGTGGCGGGGCCGTAAAGTTTAAGCACCCCCAGTGCCCGACGTCTTTTGAGACCCGTCGCGTCCGCAGCGGGCTCACGAGCAACGTAGTGCGCTTGAGGAGGGTGCAACTCGGGAGGCGCCGGAGTGCTCGCGGCCGCCTGAGGAGTCGGCGGAGCGGGTGGGCTCACAATGACAGCGACCCGGGACTGCGCACCGCAGGCCAGTAGCAACGTGGCTGCCGCGCACAAGGCGCGCGAGCTTCGCAGAGTCGACATGGGCAGGCCTCCGATCATCACGTGCTCGTAGAATACACCCGTGCGGAGTTCGTGAAACGCCACATGCTTCGTTGAACCGGGAAAGAACCGGGAAAGCACCCGCTGTGCCATTTTCGACTCGATGGCACTCTGGATCATGCGCAAGATTCCTTCAGCGTTGCTGCTCTTGGCTGTGATTCCCGCTTGCGACGGTGACAAGAGCATTTCGCTTTCCGATTTCCCGGCCGCGGCCGTGGATGCCGGTTGTAGTCGCGCCGCTCGCTGCGGCCTGGTGCCCGACAAGGCCTCGTGCGTGGCGGCTTCCAACCCAGACATCGGACAGCTATCGGCGGACGTGACGGCAGGAAGAGTCAGGTACGACGGCAAGGCGGCGGCTGCTTGCCTGGACGCCCTGAGGTCGCTGAGCTGCAACTACTCGGACCAGGGGGGGGCAGGCCGAGTTGCAAGCTTGCAGAGAGGTTGTCAGCGGCGCGGTCGCGGCCGGCGGCGTTTGCTACAGCGGGGAGGAGTGCATCTCTGGAGATTGTGGCGGTGAACTTTGCTCAGGCAGCGGGTGTTGCCCAGGTGTGTGCAGCCCCAGCGCCAGTTCTGCGGGTCCGGTTCCGATCGGTAGCGATTGCAGCCAGGACATCGCCGGGTGCGTAGATGGCGCATTCTGCAGCTACAGTTCTATGCCGCCGATTTGCCAGGCGAAGGCTGCTGCGGGTCAGCCCTGCGATGCCTCGAGCGGGTCAGAGGAGTGCGTGGCCGGGACGTACTGTGTGGCGAGCAGCGCAAGTACAGGGACCTGCGGCACGCCTCCTGCCGAAGGACAGACCTGCTATCCGGTCACAAGTGGGATTGCTTGCGATTCCAGTCTGGACTTTTGCGATGAAGGGACCCTGAAGTGTATCCGCAAGATCCCGCCGGGGGGTGCCTGCCCTTGGGGCGTCGGCTGCGTTGACTATGCGATCTGCAGTTCGACCGGCATGTGCGTCGCCAAAGGACGGGCGGGTGACGCATGCGACGAGACCAATGGGCCTGGGTGCCTCGGCTCTCTCTACTGCTACTCGGGGACATGCGCCTTCCCGCCCGCCACGCCTGTATGCCAGTAGTGCTAGCTCGTACTCACAGCACGATCCGCTCAGCCTGCTCTGCCATGTCAGCCGCTTCCTTGGCCACGTCCAACGTCGCCTCCGCGCGTTCTACGTCAGCCAGCTTGGCCGCGGTCGCCGGGTGAGCAGGCACGAAGAGGGAACAGCAGTCTTCAAAGGGCAAGGCGGAGATGTCGTAGGTTCCGATCCGCCGCGCCAGCGCCGTGGTCTCCACTTTGTCGTAGGTGAGCAGCGGCCGCAGAATGAGGTGCCGGCCTGCCACCTCGATGTTGCGCATGTTGGTCAAGGTCTGACTGGCGACCTGTCCCAGGTTCTCGCCGGTAACGATGGCGCCACAGTGCGTGCGTTCGCATAGCAGATCGGCTACCCGGACCATCATGCGTCGGTAGAGCACCACTGCCAACTCGGGCCGGCCAGCAGCGCGCAGGCGTTTCTGCGTCTCGGTGAAACCCGCAATCCACAATATCGACACTGCCTGCCAGCGCGCCAGTTGGCGGGCCAATGCAATGACCTTGTCTTTCGCCTTCTCGCCGGTAAAGGGCGGCGAGTGGAAGGTGAGCGCTTCCTGCGCCAGGCCGCGCTTGGCTGCCAGCCATCCCGCCACCGGCGAATCGATCCCACCCGAAAGCAGCAGGATGGCGCGTCCCGAGACTCCCACCGGCAATCCTCCGGGCGCGGGCCGGCGCTCGGCAAAGACATGCGTCGCATGCGTCGCGATTTCGATGCCTACGCGCAGGGCTGGTTCATGTACGTCGACGGGAATCCCCGTGGCCGCGGACACGGCGTCGCCCGCGCGGCAGGCGATCTCGTGCGACTGCATTGGAAACTGCTTGTTGGATCGATGTGGTTCAATCTTGAAGCTGCGGCGCAGTTCTGGCTCTCGCTCGACCGCGGCTTGTGCCTCGGCCACCGCCGCGGCGCAGATCGCGTCGATGTCGGGCGCGATGTTGACCGCCGGAGAAATCGACACCAGGCCGAACACGCGTTCCAGACGGCTGCAGGCCTCGGCGCGCGCCTGGTCAGCCACGCACACCACCACGCGACCATGGGGAGCGGAAACCTTGGCCTCGGGCAGATCGCGAACCGCGGCGCGCACATTGTTGATCAGCACGCGGAGAAAGACGTGGCGGTTGCCGCCCTTGAGGAACAGCTCGCCGTAGCGGCAAAGGATGGTGGTCATGGTTTCGGGTCTCGCCGCCGAACCTCTACCACGGATGCGATCTCGTCCACCGCCTCACGCAGGGCACGCGCCGCCTTTTCGACATCGGATTCGGTGTTCAGGCGCGACAGCGAGAAGCGCAACACAGCGTCCTGCACGCAAACCCCGATGGCTGCCAGCACGTGGCTGGGCCCATGCGCACGGGTGGAACAAGCCGCCCCGGCTGATGCGTAGACGCCTCTGGCTTCCAGGGCATGCAACAGCGGCTCGGCGGGCAAGCCTGGCAATCGCAGGCTGGCAATGTGAGGGGCACGTGGGGTTGCCGCGGGCACAGTGGTCGCGGCCTGGGGAATCGCCTGCATGACCAGAAACTCCAGACTGTCGCGCAGGGCGGCCACCTTCGCACCAGCCTGCGGGTCCTGCTGGCACAGCGCCGCAGCTCGGCCCAGACCAACCCAGCCGGGCAGGTTTTCGGTTCCTGAGCGCAGGCCGTTTTCCTGCCGGCCGCCGTCCCATAGCGGCGCCACGCGCGCGCCCTTGCGCAGCCAGAGCGCGCCGGTGCCCTTGGGGCCATGCAGCTTGTGCCCCGAGATAGCCAGCGAATCCGCACCCAGGGATCGCGACATCGAGAGGAATGAGGCCAGCAAACTGTACCGCGTCGACGTGAAAGTGCAGCTTGCGACCCGCGGCGCGCAGGGCGCGGCCGATCTCTGCCACCGGTTGTAGCGTTCCAATTTCGTTGTTGGCCAGCATCACCGCCAGCACCGCCGTGTCTGGCCGCAGGCTGGCCAGTACCTCCTGCGCGTTCACCCGGCCATCGGGCGCCGGCGCGACCTTGCTCAGTTGCCAGCCCTTGCTGACTAGGCTTTCCGCGGAACGCAGAACCGCTGGGTGCTCGATGGCGCTGACCACCATGTGGCGGCTTCGCGCCAGGGCGGCCGCGCCGAGCAAACCCAGGGCATTGGCCTCGGTTCCGCCACTCGTGAATACCATCTCCGCCGGCTGTGCCCGCAGCAGGGTGGCCACCTCGCCGCGCGCCTGTTCCAGCGCACGCGCCGCAGCCGCGCCCAAACCATGCGCCGAGGATGGATTGGCATAGAGGTCCGTCATCGTATGCATCACCGCCGCCAGGACTTCGGGCAGGGGAGGAGTGGAAGCGGCGTTGTCGAGGTAGACGATCATCGAAAGCAGACAATCATGGATCCGCGCAGGCGAGAAGGGGAGGACGCGATTTCGCCGGGCTCACTTGCAGTACTTGGTGGGCTCGGGGCTCAGCATTTCCAGGAATGGATCCGGACTGGGGCGCGAACTCGTCGTGCCTATTCCCATGAACGCAGCGAAGCGGCCGGTGCATCCGGTGCAGGTACAGCCCGACGGATTGCCACATGAGCAGCATTCGATGCCCCAGGGATACGGGTTGTTGGGGTCAGCCGGGCGTGGGTAACTGCCTCCTTCCAAGTGTGACAGCAAGCCAGTGACCATGGTCCCGGCGATCCCTTGTCCCTTGCAGTAGTTTGCAATCCACACGGCGCTGGAACCACCGTTGCCGGTGGCGTTGTAGAAGTAGTACCAAGCGGCGGAAGCAATATTGCACGCGACATCCTGCATGAAGCTGAGGTAGGTGGTCCCGCCTTCCGTGGCCCAGAAGTTCGTGGTGTCCGCCTGGGTCTGCAGCTCCGGGGGCCAGGTGCAGCCAATGGCGGCCATCTTGGCCATTGGTCCGTTGTAGTTGTAGTCGTGCATGGTCGAACTGAAGCGGACTTGCAGCAGGCCCACAGTGGGATCATTGGCAGTTGCGCCAGTTAGAGCACGCGTGGCATAGGAGTCAGTGACGACCGAATCGGGATTGTACGAACTCTCGGCGACAATTGCCGAGGTAACCACCGCCTCGCACTTGCGCAGCCAGTCGGTCTCCATGGGTGCGAATTCTGCGCAGCTCATCGCGATGGAACAGGCGAGCCTGTCGAAGGCCGCTCCCGCGGGGAAGTTCTTCTTGATGTTGCTGTAGGCATAATTGGGCAACGCGCCCACAGCGGTGGTGTTGTTGAGCCAGGCTTGTACCAAGGTGAACTCGGTGGCGTCGGCCCCAGGGCAACCCGCATTCGTCCCGGTGGAACCGCCGCTAGCCGCGGCCCCGCCCGTACTGGTGGTTCCGCCGGCTGCCCCGGAGCCGCCGCCGCTCGTGGTGCCACCGCTTGGTTGCGAGCCGCCCGTGGTGGTCGTGCCGCCCGCGCTGAACGTGCCGCCGTTCGCTTTCGCACCGCCTGTGGTTCCGCCCGTGTTCACTGTGCCACCAGCAGCGGAGCTTCCTCCGTTGGAAGTGGTTCCCCCGGTGCTGGCAATGCCGCCGGTCGATGGCGAGTCACCCGTGCTGGCGCCCCCTGTGCTCACGCGGCCACCTGTGGCAGTAGTTCCGCCCGTCACCGTCGTTCCACCGGTGCTCGCCACCCCGCCGGTGCCAGGACTTCCCCCGCTGCCGCCCAGCCCGACGCTGCCACCCGCGGCTGCGCCCCCCGTTTCTCCCATGCTGTTCCCCGCGTCTGGCCCGACGCCCCCAGCATCACTTCCGGAACAAGCACCCAAGGTGAGAATCAGGGAGATCCTGAGCCCTCGCGACAGGGCCCATGGTCCACTATTGTTGTTCGACATGGTGAGCTTCCTTTGCCAGACGGCGGGTAGCCGGCCTTGGCTGCAGATCCCTAAG
>PMJE01000363.1 GCA_003157315.1 Myxococcales bacterium
ATCTCCTCGACCGACTCCACCTCGGTGAGCGGCACTGCCGGACGCGGGTGGCGCAGTTCCATCAGGCCGCGCAGGGTGGCTAGATTCTTCGACTGGTCGTTGATGAGTTGCGCGTATTGCTTGTAGATCTCGTAGCTGCCGGTGCGCACGGCGACCTGCAACCTGGAAATTGATTCCGGATTGAAGAGGTGGTGTTCGCCATCGCTTCTGAATCGGTACTCGCCGCCCGGATCGAGCCCCGCCTGCGGCAAGCTGCGGCTGGGAAACGCCCGGCGGTGTTGACGGCGCACCTCTTCGGCAATGCCACCCAAGTCCAGACCGCTGATACGGGAAGCGGTGCCGGCGAAATACTTGTCGACCAGCGACTGGTGCAGCCCGATGGCCTCGAACACCTGCGCTCCGTGGTAGCTCTGCACCGTCGAGATCCCCATCTTGGAAATGACTTTGACCAGTCCCTTGCTGATGGCCTTGGCGTAGTTGGTATGCGACTTCGCCGCGTCGACCCGGATGACCCCTTCGGCCGCCAAGGTTTCGATGACTTCGAGGGCCAGGTAGGGATTGACTGCACTGGCGCCGTAGCCGATTAGCAGGCAGAAGTCGTGCACCTCGCGCGGCTCGCCGCTCTCCACCACCAGGCAGGTTCGCGTGCGCGTGCCTTCGCGCAGCAGGTGGTGGTGCACGGCCGCGCAAGACAACAGCGACGGTATGGGCGCGTGCTCGCGGTCGAACCCGCGGTCGGAAAGGATGAGAATCTGACAACCGTCGGCCACCGCGGCTGCCGCTTGTGCGCACAGCGCATCCAGCGCCCCGGCCAGTCCCTGCTCGCCCTGCGCCACGCGGAACACGGTGGACAAGGTACACGCGCGGAAGCCATGCCAACCGTCGAGTGCGCGCAGCTTGTCCATTTCATTATTGAAGATCACGGGCGAGCGCAACTCGATCTGGTGGGCGGAAGCGGGCTGCGGATCGAACAGGTTGTGCTCGGGCCCCATGGTGGTGCCGGCCGCCATGATCAGCTCTTCCCGGATGGCATCGACCGGCGGGTTGGTCACCTGGGCGAAGAGCTGTTTGAAATAGTTGAACAGGCTCTGCGGCCGGTTGGAAAGAATGGCGAGCGGCGTGTCGGTGCCCATGGATCCGATGGCCTCGCCCCCGGTCTCCACCATGGGCTGCAACAGGCGCAGCGCCTCGGCGGTGTAGCCGAAGACATTCTGGCGCAGTTCCAGCGTCGCACGATCAGCCAGAGGCGGCGCGGGTGCCGGCGGCAGGTCTTTCATGTGCACCCGCTGCGACTCCACCCATTCTGAGTAGGGCAGCTCCGCCGCGACCCTGGACTTGATCTCTTCGTCCGGGACGATGCGCTTCTGCGCGGTGTCCACCAGAAACATGCGGCCCGGCTGGATGCGGCCCTTCTGCACTATTTTTTCGGCTGGGATGTCGAGCACCCCGGTCTCCGACGCCATGACCACCAGACCGTCGCTGGTGAGGGTGTAGCGCAGGGGTCGCAGACCGTTGCGATCGAGAACGGCGCCGATCTGCACACCATCGGTGAAACAGATCGCGGCCGGGNNNGGTTTCCAGCACGTTGTCGAACATCGCCGAGTCGCTACCCTCTTGGTCGACCACCGGGAGCAGCCTTTCAATATCAGCGCCAAACAGCGGCGAGGCCAGATCGTGCTCGCGCGCCGACATCCAGTTCACGTTGCCGCGCAGGGTATTGATCTCTCCATTGTGGGCGATCACCCGATAGGGATGGGCGCGCGACCAACTGGGGAAGGTGTTGGTGGAAAAGCGCGAGTGCACCATGGCCAGCGCAGATTCCAGCGACAGCTCGGACAGATCCGGGAAGAAGCTGTCGAGCTGGTCGGCGTTGAGCATGCCCTTGTAGACCAGGGTTCGGCACGACAGGCTGGCAATGTAGAAGAACTTGCGTCCGCCTAGATCGCTTGCCCGCACCAGTTTTTCGACGGTGCGGCGGACGAGCACGAGGCGACGCTCGAAAGCTGCGTCGTCGCTCCAAGCCGCGGGTCGGTCCACAAAAACCTGCGCCATGGTCGGCCGGGATTCCAGCGCAGTCTTGCCCAAACCCGCCGGGTTGGTGGGAACCTCGCGCCAGCCAACTACCTTGTGTCCCAGCTCGCCGGCGCCAATCTCGAAAAGGCGCTGGCACGCGGTGGCCTCGGCCAGCTCGCGCGGCAGAAAGACCATGCCGGCCGCGTATTTGCCAGCGGGCGGCAACTCGATGCCGATGTTCGCGGTCACATTACGCAGGAAAGCATCAGGGAGTTGGACCAATATCCCGGCGCCGTCGCCGGTGTTTTCCTCGGAGCCGCTCGCGCCTCGATGGCCCAGGTTCTCGAGAACCCGGATGCCATCACGCACAATCCGATGCGACTTGTTGCCCGCGATGTCCACTACAAAGCCCACGCCGCAGGCCTCGTGCTCGTTGGCTGGATCGTAGAGCCCTTGCCGTTGTGGAAACTCTTGCCGCGTTGCAATCTTGCTCATCGATGGTCTCGGGAGGTTTGGTCCTTTTCCTTTTAGATGAAGCCTAGCGCCCACCGGGCTGGTGTAAAACCCATCCATCAGTGAATTCGTCGGGTTTTTCCAAGATGAAACACATTGGAAACCAACCGGCAATAATGTCCCGTTCCTTCACCCAAGTCGAAACAATGCAAGAATCCTTCTGCCCGTAGTGACTATTGTTTTCGTCCCTGCTACCCTGTGTTTCCGAAGATGCGCGCAGTCGTCGTCATGTCGCGACCGCAGGTCGGCGCAGCCGAGGTGGACTCGCCGGCAGCCGCCCTGCGTGAGCTGGGCTGCGAGGTAGTTGCGGTCGGCTACGACCTGGATGACCTGCCCGACGATCTTGAACACATCCGTCCTGCGGTGGTGGTGGTGGACGCAGGCCCGTACCTGGAGGTGGGCCGCGCTGTGGTCAAGCACGCCAAGCAGATCCCCACCCTGGCCGAGGTGCCCATCCTTCTCTGCATTGAAGTCTCACGAATGCCCGGCCTCGATCCCGAGCTGGGCATGGATGATTTCATTCTCACNNCCTATCGTCGGGCCCGAGCTCTACGCACGGGTGCGCCAGCTGGATTGGCGGCTGTCGTCTTTCTCAGCTTCGGGCCGCGTGAAATTGGGCGACCTGGTCATCGACACAGTAGCCGTCGAGGCCAGCTACCGCAGCCGCATACTCAAGCTGCCCAGGCAGGAGTTCCAACTCCTCAAGTTTCTGGCGGTGGGTGCGGGTCGAGTGTTCACCCGCGAGCAACTGCTGTCGCGCGTGTGGGGCTATCGCTACACCGGCAACACACGCACGGTGGATATTCACATTCGCCGGCTGCGCGCCAAGTTGGGACCTGGAGCTGAGATGATCGAGACGGTGCGCCACGTCGGGTATAAGATGCGTGCACCAGGCACGTCGTGACCAGAACGGTTACAGCAAGAAAGGGATGGATTCGAGCCGCTTTCCAGGGTGAACGCGGCGCATTCTCGGAGGAGGCGGCCCACCGCTTCTTGGGGCCACGGCTGGAACCTCTGCCCCAGCGCGAATTCGACGACATGTTCGAAGCGGTCGTGCGGGGAGATGCCGATTGCGCGGTGGTGCCGGTGGAGAACACCCTGGCGGGTTCGGTGATCAAGAACTACGACCTCCTGAGCGACCACGACCTCACCATCGTCGGCGAGGTGGTGCTGCGCGTGG
>PMJE01000135.1 GCA_003157315.1 Myxococcales bacterium
GTCGCGGCCTGTGTGGCAGCCTTGGCCTGGGCGCTGGCTGGCAACAACACCAGTCACTGGACTGCCGGGATGCTCATGGTTGCGGGCGCGTGGGTGCCTTGGGTGGCGGTCGGGTATCTGGCATTGCTTGATAGCCTGCGGCCGGGCGGTCGTGGTTGGCCAATGGGCGTGGTCAAGGCGGCGCTGCCGACCGCTTTTGGCCTGCTGGTCGGCGAGGTCTTTGTGGCCATGATGGGCGTGGGCTTTGGGTTGGCAACAGCGATCGCCGCTGCTGTGGTCGAACGCCGTCGCGATCCGGCATTTGCAGGCTTCCGGGCTCGCTGGCTGGGTGCGGTCGCGCTGGCCCTTGCGCTAGCCGCCGGGATGGGTGCCATCACAGTCGTGCCAGCGCTGGCACTAAAAGCCTCTACTGAACGGGCTGGTCCGCTTTCCCGGGCCGATGCCGAGTTCTGCTCGCTTCATCCGGCCCGACTGGTGGAGTTCGTTGCTCCTGACAGCATGGGCAACAGCGAGGGTTTCCAGCCTGCGGCCCGTTGGATCGGGGAGCCGCGCCTAGATAGTCTGCCCCTGTCGCACAACCTTTACATGGGCTCCAGCGTGGTCGCGCTGGCCTTGGCCGCGTTTGGCCGTCGTCGATATTTGGCCACTGTGCTGGGCGCTCTGGGCAGCGGCGCTCTCCTGCTGGCGCTGGGCAAGTACCTGCCAGTCCACGCGCTCTTCCGTCGCGTGGTGTTCTTCTTTGCGTATATGCGTTCTCCGGAAAAGTATCTGATCGTGCTGGTCGGCTGTCTGGCCGTGCTGGCCGCACTGGGCACAGTGCGAATTCTGGCAGCCGAGCATCAGCCCTGGCGGCGCCTGCTGGTGTTGCTTGGTCTCATGCTCGTGCTCGCGCTGTCGGCGCGATTGGTTTTTCCAGGGCGTTGGGCCACCCAGGTCACCCGCGGCGCGCTCGCCGGTAGCCTGGCGCTGGCTGGTGTGCTGACTGTGCAATCTCTCGTGGCTCGGCAGGCGCGGCTGGTTCCGCTCCTGCTAGTCGCGATTGTGGGTGTTGACCTGGCAGCGGAAACCTGGCGGCTACAAGTCTTTGCTCCCCGCCAAATTGCAGCAGTGTCGGCTCCGGCGGCGCGGGTGGTACTGGCGGACAGCCCTGGCCACGGTGAACCGCCCCGGCTCTACCGCGCCAACAATGTGCTGCAAAACGTGAGCCGGTTCGCGCCCGCTCTTCCGCGCGAATTGAGCGAACTGTGGCTGTTGCAGACCTTCATCACCAATACTGCCAACATTTGGGGGATCGCCACTCTGCCTGGCTACGATGCCGCCATTCCTGCGGGGCTTGATCGCATTTGGGCGTCCGGGCTGCGCGAGGGACAATCAGTGCTGCGCTTGCTGGGAGCGCGCTACACCCTTTTGCCCGTCGACGATCCGCGAGACAAAGAGAAACGCACCGGCATCGAGCCCATGCTCGATCCCTTGCCGGGCACCCGGCTCTATCGTGTGCCAGGCACTTTGCCGCGAGTGTTTCTGGTCGGACAGGCCCAAGTAGCGGACGACGCAACCGTGCTGCGCCGGATTTTCGATCCTGCGGTCATTGCCGGCCGCACCGCCTGGCTCGCCCCTGAATCGGGTGTGCAGGCGCTGGTCAGCTCGGCCGATGCGCCGGCAGGCGCCTGTACACTCGATTCCTATTCCAACAACCAGCTACAGGCAACCTGCCAGGTTCAGCGACCGGCGCTGGCGGTCTTTGTCGAGCAGTATGACAAGGGATGGCGTGCCACCGTTGATGGGCAACCCGCCCCGGTTGCCAGGGCAAATCTGATCATGCGGGCGGTGGCCGTCGGTCCGGGCGAGCACAGGATTGCGATGCAGTTCAGGACGCCGGGCTTGCGTGCGGGCGCAGTGGTGACGTTGCTGTCATTGATTGTGCTTCTGGCTCTGCTGCTGTTGCGACGACAACTGGGCAGGCAACGACAATGATGCGATGGATCGCGCGTGCGTGTCTCCTCAGCCTGCTCACGTGCGCCGGCTGCGACGGCTGCCACACGAGGGGCTTGCCTAGACCGGCGAGTGCTGGCCCGTGGCCACCCGTGGCGGTGGTTGCGGCGCCCGTCGCTGCATCTTCTTCGGCCTGGGAGATGCGAGGCGTGGGCGGTGGCGGCGCGCTTTACCTGCCGGTCATTGCCCCGGACAATCAGCAGATCTTCATGGCCACCGACATGGGGTCGCTGTTCCACTCGCGAGATTTCGGCGCTAGCTGGGACACGCTGGATTTCCGCAGTTTTCAGGGCAGCCCACGCACTCAGGTGCGTTTCACCGCCGATCCCAATGTCCTGTGGAGCATCAATGCCATTCGGGAAGACGCGAAGTTGAGCCGTTCGCTCGATGGCGGCCGTCACTGGCAGGCGTCCCCAAGAGATTCGCTCGACGGGTCTCCGTACTACCTGGAAGTGGATCCCGAGCGCGTGGATCGGCTGCTGGTCAGCACCCGCACCGCGCTTTTCGTCTCGCGCGATGGGGGCGCAACATTCCAGAGCGTGACCATTGCGCCCCGAGATGCGGGGCTCATCCTGGCGGGCGCCTTTTTCGACGGCGACCAGATTGACGTGGCCACCAATGTCGGCCTCTTCCATTCTGCGGACGGAGGTGCGAGCTTCGCGCAACGCCGGATCACCGGGATTCCCACGGGAGAGGTGATCATTTCATTCGCCGGCGCCCATCAGGGTGAAGTCAGGCGATTCTTTGCCGTCACGGCCAGCGACGCGGACGTGTGGGCCGGCGTACAGGGTTCACAACACGGCGCTTTCCGTGGAATCTATCGCCTGGACGAGTCTGCAAGTCAGGGCGAGGTTGTGGTCAGGGCGATGGGCGGAAGATTGCCAAGGGAACAGCACATGATGTTCGTTGGCATGGCCCGCAATGCGGTGGACGTCGCCTACCTCGCCGGGTGCGATGCCAGCCGGCATTTTCCCGCGGTATTCCGCACTGAAGACAGCGGCACAACTTGGACCGATGTCTTTGTCACCCACAAGAACCGGAACATCGCCACCGGCTGGTCGGCAGATGGCGGCAAGTTGGGCTGGGATTTTGGCGAATATGCCCTGGGGTTCGCGGTCTCGCCTTCCGATCCACGCCGGGCCGTGCTCACGGATCTTGGCTTTGTCCACGTCACCACCGACGGCGGCGCCAACTGGNNCTTGGCGGCAAGCCTTATCGCTCAAGCGGCGTGGAGCAAACCTCGGTGTGGTGGCTGACCTTTGCCTCGCCCGAGACACTTATCGCATCCTTCACCGACATTCGCGGCGCGCGGTCTGTGGACGGAGGCCGGAGTTGGAGCCCCAGCCCCAAAGGACTTGTGCTCAACACCACCTATCAGGTGATCGCCGATCCCAGGGGCACGCTCTATGCCGCCACCTCGTCGGTCCATGATCTCTACCAAAGCCTCTACCTGACGGACGGGCGGATCGACAAGGGCACCGGCGCAGTCATGACGTCCGCCAATCAGGGCGCCACCTGGCAGTTGCTGCACGATTTTCGCCATCCTGTGGTCTTTCTGGCCCTGGACCGACGCAGACCGAGCACGCTCTACGCCGCCGTTGTCCACAGCAGAGAAGGCGGCATCTACCTCACGCACGATCTGGAGCGTGGCCCGGGCGCGACCTGGAACCGGCTATCTGTCCCGCCGCGCACCCAAGGCCATCCGTACAACATCCGGCCACTCGCTGATGGCACGTTGCTGGTGACCTACTCGGGCCGCCAGGAAGGCCAGCGGCAATTCACGGACTCGTCGGGCGTGTTCGTGAGTAGCGACGATGGGTTCACCTGGGTCGATCGCTCGGCGCCCAACATGCACTTTGCGACCAAGGATCTCGTGGTGGATGCCAACGATGCGACGGAGAGCACCTGGTACGTGGGTGTGGCGCAACCCGCGGGCGCCATGACCCGCGGCCTTTACCGCACGCGCGACCGCGGTCTGGCGTGGCAGCGGATCTGGGACGGCGCCAGCGTCGAGTCGTGCAGCTTCGATCCCCGGACCCCGGATCGCCTCTTCGTCACGACCACGGAGGATGGCCTCTGGCGCACGGAGAACGTCAATACAACCCAGCCGGACTTCCTGCCTGACCGCGACTATCCCTTCCTGCATCCCCTGCGCCTGTTCTGGCATCCGAGTAACCCGGGTGAGGCATGGGTCACCAGCTTCGGCGGCGGACTTCGCGCGCGAACTTTCTGATCGACCGTTGCCCGCCACCGTGATTTTCGTCTGCTTCGGCACCGAAGTGCGCCAGGCCTATAATAAAGCACTGCTCGCATTGACTACGGCGCAAGAGTGCTAGAACTGGCGTCGAAGCAAAGCGCCGGCGCCCGCCGCACGAGGCCGCAATTCCGCGGCCAACAGGGCGTAGTTCGGCGCGGGAGGAGATCCGATGAAACGCAACGCGAGCGCAACCTGGAGTGGAGGCCTGAAAGACGGCCAGGGCAGATTCAGCGTCAGCAGCGGCGTACTCAAAGACATAAAGTTCAGCTTCCGCACGCGCTTCGAGAACGAGCCGGGGACCAACCCGGAAGAGCTGATCGCCGCGGCCCATGCCAGCTGTTTCAGCATGGCCTTGAGCGCGCAGCTCGGTGAGCGCGGCATCACCCCGCAAGCCATCGAGACGACATGCGCTGTCACCTTCGAGAGCGGGACATTGAGCAAGAGCGAGCTTCGGACGACAGTGAAGGCGCGTGGTGCGGACAAGGCCAAGGTCGAAGAGGCGGCCGCTGCCGCCAAGGCGGGCTGCCCGATTTCCAAGCTCCTCAAGCTCGAAATCGCCCTGGATCTGACCGTCGAGATCTAGAATACGGACAATGAAACGCGGCCTTTGTCAGCAAGCCTGGTGGCTCTGGGTCGCGGCAATCGGAATGGGCGCGCTTGCGCTGGGCGCATGTAGCCGCTCGGGTGGCGCTGCATCCAGCGACGCAGGCGGTGGGACGGCCGGTGTGGCAGGGGTTGGAGGTGCTGCCGGCACCGGCGGCAGAGCTGGAGCCGGCGGGGCCACAGCCGGCTCCGCGGGGACTGGCGGCATAGGCGGCTTGTCGGGAACCGGTGGCACGACAGGCTCTGCGAGCGGGGGCGTGCAGTTTGCCGGTGGCATCGCTGCAACCGGTGGCACGCTCACGGGCGGAAGCGGCGGCGTGAACGCGACCGGCGGCGCGGCGACCGGCGGCGTGAACGCGACCGGTGGCAGCGCGACCGGTGGCGTACTTTTCACCGGCGGTACCGCGACTGGTGGTGTGATCGCGACCGGCGGCGTGAACGCGACCGGCGGCGCGGCGACCGGCGGCGCGGGCGGCGCAAGCACAGTCTTGGATCGGTTCGGGATTCGCATGCTCTACCCGAGCATTGCCAGCGGCAAGGAGTGGTACGCGAAGTGGGACACGCCAGCCCGCACCTTCACCGGCAAGGACCCGAACGATCCCTGGTTCGACGCTGATCACGGCGATGCCAGCTACAAGGTGGAGGGCAACGGAACCCTGAAGATCACGGGCGGCGTGCCGCGCATGTATGTGCACGATCCCGCCTTGCTCGACCAGTGGCGCGACGTGGAGATCACCATGTACTTCCAGCGCGTGGCTGACAGTGGCACAGCCTGGGGAGGCATGGTGGCCATGGCCCGCACCAATCATGGGACTATCGGACAGGAGACGGTGAACCTGTGTGACACGCGCGGCATCGACGCGCGCATGCGCTACGACGGGCACATCGACTTCGAAAAAGAGACGGCGCACCCGCAGTCGACCGCCATCCTCAACCAGACCCAATGGGCTGGCGGAATGCCATTCAATCAATGGATTGGCTACAAACACGTCGTCTACGATTTGCCCGACGGCACTGTGAAACAGGAGCTTTGGTTCGATGACAGCGACGGCGCCAGTGGCGGCAATTGGGTGAAACTGAATGAGCACATCGACGCCGGCACTGACTTTGGCGTGAACGGCACCACTTGTGCCACCGGCATCGATCCGGCAATGAAACTCACCCGCGACCCGAGCCGATTAGGGTCGGAAACGGGCAAGCCGAACATCACCGTCTACTTCCGCAGCGACAACGTCAGCAGCGACGGACTCTGGTACAAGAAGGGCAGTATTAGGGAAATCACGCCGTAGGCACGAGTGCTTGGCTTGGGCATCCACTACAGTGCGTCGATCAGTTTCCGCAGCGGATCGAGAATTGCGGGTAGGTCCTCGCGCGCGGTCTTCCAAAGTGTTTCGTTGGTCACGCCGAAGTACTCGTGCACGACTATGTTCCGCATGGCGCGCATCTCGGCCCACGGGATCTCCGGGTGCGCCGCAATAACTTCATCGGGAATGTGCGTCGCTGCCTCGCCGATGATACCGAAGCAATGAGAAACGGCGTCGACCGTCAGTTCGTCGTCGACGAACATGGCGAGATCCTTGCCCTTGACATAGCGGGCGATTCGGGTGGCTGCGTCCAGGATATCCTCGACGCGAAGACGCCATTCCCTAGGCGGCACGAACAGCCTCGGAGAAGATGCGTTCGCGCAGTTGGCGCTTGACAGCCTCGCGCATGACCAAATCGACGCGGCAGTTTAGAATCTCCCCCAGCCTCCGCTGAACCCGGAAGAAGTGGAAGAGGCCAACCGGCCTGTCGAACTCGACGAGCAGGTCGACGTCACTGTTCGGGCCGGCCTCGCCCCGCGCCACCGACCCAAACAGTTCGAGCGAGCGCACGCCAAGGGAAACGATCTCGGGGCGAGCGTCGGATAGCCGTCGCAGAACCTGGTCGCGCGTCATGCGGTGATTGTAGCACGCGCCGGGCGCCGGTTACCTGACGCCATCGGCACCGCGCCCATGCATCCAGGGCTGGCCTGGCGCTTCGCCGAGCCAGCGTGGTGTCGATGAATCGCGAGCCAAGAGCGTGCCACGCATAATCCGCGCCTGGTTGCAGCAGAACGGGTGTACCATCGCATCCGGCCATTTTGCGGCCACAGAGATCGATGCCCCGCAACGATCGGATAGTGCGAGTCGAGACAGTGAAAAGCGCCCTGCTGTCGTCACGACAAGGCGTATCGCTGAAGGTTCTGGCCGATCGTCACGATTGGAAGCTGCGCAATCTGTACCGCGACATCGATGCGCTGGAATCCGCCGGGTACATCATCAGGCACGAAAACAACCGCTACTGGATCGAAGGCACGCGCGAGCGCGCCGCCAGCGCCCCCGACGCCGACGAGCGCCTGGCCCTGTACCTGGCCCGGCAAAACGCCCGCGCTTGGAAAGAGACTTCGCTGGGCAAGGCGCTCGATCGCCTGTGGCATCGCGTGAGCGCCACCGGCGACGGCCAGGCCGCCCTGGTTCCTGTCGAGTCAGCGCCCTGGATCACCACCCGCGAGTGGAGCGGCATCGACTACGCCGCCCACCGGCAGATTTTGATGACCCTGGAACGTGCCACGCGGCGCTGGAAACCCTGTACCTGATTGCCTGGTGTCGCCTGCGCCAGGACGTGCGCGTCTTCGCCGTCCACCGCTTTCTGGCCGTCGCCCTGACAGACGAGATCTGCCCGCCTCGGTCGCAAACCCGATCCCGCGCAGCCCTGCACAAGGCTTTTCGCGTGTGGCGAAGCGAGCACGTGACCAAGATTCGCATCTGGTTCGCGCGCGAGATCGCCGACGAGATCCGCGAGCGCAAGTGGCTGGCCGACCAAAAGCTGGAAGAGGCGAGCGATGGGGTGGTGCTATCAGCGGAAGTCGCGGGCCTGGCCGAGGTGGAGAGGTGGATCTTGAGCTACGGCCCCGGCGCCAAGGTGCTGGCCCCGATCGAGCTGGCAAGCAGCGTGGCCAAGAAGCTGCGCGAGGGGGCGGCGAGGTACCGGATGGGGGGAGCTGACGAATCGTTGTCCCGTGCTGACAAACGAGGGGCGCACAGTGGGGGAGATGGGAAATGAGGACAACCAGACGAATTCCGTCATGGGCGATGACGGAATCTGGCGCGGGGCGCCCTGGGGGGCAAACGCCCGTTGGGGACGAACGCAAACAGCGGGCGAGGAATAGCGATGTCTGAACAGACCGAACACCGTGATCTCAGCTACTTCCGCACGAAGTTCGAGGCGTTGACGGGTTTCTCGCCCATGCCTTGGCAGGAGCAGGTGTTTCTCCGTTTCCTCTCCGACAACGTCCCGTCAGCCTGCGATATCCCGACAGGCTTGGGCAAAACTGCGGTAATCGGAATCTGGCTTCTTGCGCTTGCACTTCAGGCGCAGCGGGGTGAGGTGCGACTACCCAGGCGGCTCGTGTACGTGGTGAACCGCCGGACCGTGGTGGACCAAGCCACGCGCGAGGCTGAGCAGATGCGTGAAGCCCTCGCGACACCGGCCCTCAGGATGGAAGCACAAGCGCTCACGGGCCTCTGCATCGGCGCGGCGGATGCACCGCTTGCCATCAGCACTTTGCGCGGTCAGTTCGCAGACAATGCCGAATGGCGCGTCGACCCGGCTCGGGCCGCCATCGTCGTCGGAACCGTAGACATGATCGGCAGCAGGCTGCTCTTTTCGGGCTACGGCTGCGGTTTCAAGTCCAGGCCACTTCACGCTGGCTTTCTCGGTCAGGATTCGCTTCTCGTACACGACGAGGCTCATCTAGAGCCGGCATTCCAGAACCTGATCGCCGCCATCGAGACGGAGCAGAAGCGTTGCCACGACATCCGGCCTCTTCGGGTGATGGCGCTGACGGCTACATCGCGGGACAACCATTCCGCGTGCGGTCTCACGGATGCTGAACGAAACCCGGATTCCATTCCAGATGCGGGTAAACCGCTTCGAGAAGTCTGGAAACGCATCGCCGCCAAGAAGGGAATCAAGTTCCACTCTGCCGAAGACGAAGACGCCATCCCCGACAAGATCTTGGCGCTTGCCAAGGAACATGAGGACAGCGGACAAGCGATCCTCCTATTCCTCCGAAGAGTCGACCACGTCGAGAGGGTCGCGTCGCAACTGCCCAAGAAGCGGACCCAGACCCTCACCGGCACGATGCGCGGACACGAGCGCGATGCCCTGGTCATCGGGGATTGCGTGTTCGCGCGGTTTTTGCCCAAGCCCATGCTGGGCGTGACACCGGCGAGCGGCACAGTGTATCTCGTTTGCACCTCGGCGGGTGAAGTGGGCGTCAACATCTCAGCCGACCATCTCGTCTGCGATCTGACCCCCTTTGACAGCATGGCCCAGCGCTTCGGTCGTGTGAACCGCTTCGGCAACGGCGACGCAAGGATCGACATCGTGCACTCCGTCCCGGACTCTCAAGAAGGGGATGCCCCTCGAGCGGGCGACGCGGGAGATCTACCCGGTGCGGGCGAGGCTGACGGCGCTGCGAGTCCTGACATCGAAGCAGAGGACAAGAATGGGGAGGATGCGGACGGAGATGTTTCGCCATATGACCGGGCACGAACGAATACCTTGCGACTCCTGGGCCGGCTGGCTGCGCGGGACGACGGCAGGCGGGATGCCAGTCCACGCGGTCTGGCGGTCTTGCCGCCGGCAGATCGCCAAGCCTGCTTTACGCCCGCACCGGTGATCTTGCCGGTCACCGACATTCTGTTCGATGCATGGGCGTTGACATCCGTGCGGGAGAAGATGCCGGGAAGACCACCGGTCGCCGACTGGCTGCACGGTATCGCGGAGTGGGAGGAGCCTGAGACTCACGTAGGGTGGCGAACCGAGGTTGGTTTGCTGACCGGCGACCTCCTGGAGCAGACCGCGCCCGAGGATCTGCTCGACGACTACCCGCTCAAGCCTCATGAGCTGCTGCGCGACACCCGTAGTCGCGTTGAGCGGGAGATCAAGAACCTCGCCAAGGAACCCGAGAACAGGCTGCAGCCAGTTTGGCTGCGCGGCGACGATGGCAAGGTAGAGGTGACGACGCTCGCCGATATCGTTGACGCCGACCGCATGAATCTCAGGGGAATGACAGTCCTGCTACCGCCCAAAATGGGTGGTCTGACGGTCCGAGGCACACTCGACGGCAAGGCCCAGTTCGATGAAGAAATCCGCTACGACGTGGCAGACGACTGGAAAGACGAACATGGGGATTCCCGGCGAAAGCGCCTGTGGGACGATGAACGCGCACCACGAGGGATGCGCCTCGTGTGCATGATTGACTGCAGGCCTGACGCCGCCGAGGAAAGCGACAGTGAAGAAGCAAGCGTGAGGCGTTGGTGGCGCTGGTACGTTCAGCCGCGTTCAGCAGATGATGATGGATCACGGGCCGCCGAGAACCCGCAAGAGCTCGGGCCTCACCTCGAGTGGGCAACCCGGTACGGGACGGAACTCGTTGCTCGGCTCGGGCTCGATGATCCTGCCAAGACCGCTATCGCCCTCGCCGCTGGTTGGCACGATCGAGGCAAGCGGCGCGGGATCTGGCAGCGCGCCGTGGGAAACAGGGACTACCCCGCTACCGTGCTGGCGAAACCCGCCGGTGGGATGAACATCGCCAACCTGAACAACTACCGCCACGAATTGGGTTCGTTGCTTGAGGTCCTGGCGGACGGAGAGTTCGGCCCGCTACCGCCAGAAGTGCAGGACCTCGTGCTGCACTTCATCGCCAGCCACCACGGTCGCGCCCGCCCGCATTTCTTTGAGGGCGAGGCATTCGACAATGAGCGTCCCGAAGCTGCGGCCATCGAAGTGGCCCGCGAAGCTCCACGCCGGTTCGCCCGCCTCCAGCGGCAGTACGGCCGTTGGGGGCTCGCCTACCTCGAATCGCTGCTTCGCGCCGCCGATGCCCTGGCGTCTCAGGCTGGGCCAGCAGGGCCTCCCACAACGAGCCCGCCCGGAGGTGTTCGATGAGTCAGCAGCGGGGAAGCACAATCCGCGTCCGGGTCGATCCGACCAATCCTGGCCAGTTCTTTGCGTGCTGCGGCCTGCTGGAGCTTGCCGATCGTCTTTGGGGTGGGGCGGAGGGATGGTTCGAGGATGGGGGGTTCCGAATTGAACCTGATGGTGACGGGTTTGCGTTGCTGGGTACACTCGTTGCCGAACCTCCGACCGAGATCTCCAGCCTGGGTCGGATTGCCGTGAAGCCGCTGCTTGCACCACTGCATCTGACCCTGCAGGACAGCCCCGCGGGTCTGACGCTGGACGCATGGGTTTCCATCAGAGCGGTGAAGGGCAGCGTGGCCGCGATCGCGAATCCGCCTTGGAACTTCTGGTCTGGGCAACAAACTTCGTTCCGAATCTGGGTGGCGCTATCCAACGCCCTCCGGGACCAACTGCCTCTGATATCGCAACAGGGCCTCGAAAACCTGTTCGCCTGGCGGATCCCCCTTCCGGGTCGATTTGGATTCGATCCGGGCGCCGCATGGAATGCTATCGACGTGGGCTTCTCGCCGAACGAACAGAGGATGGCCGTCTCGTCTTCCCCAGCGGTGGAGTTGCTGGCGGCCGTCGGTCTGCAGCGCTTCCGCCCAACAATCTCGGCCGATCGGACGCGCTTCGTCTACGGCACCTGGTCACAACCGCTCGCCCCATGTGCTGCAACCGTACCGGCGTCCGGAATCGCGAGCTGTTTCCAGTCCACCCGTTTTCTGGGCCGCGTTGTCAGCCGTGGCAGCTACGCGGCCCTTGGATTCTCAACTCCCCTGGAAAGGAACACCCCATGAGCACACTGCTAGACGCACATGACCAATGGTTGAAGGACACGGGACCTGCTGCACTGGTGATCCGCGAGTTCCTGATGTCAGTCGAAGGCAACGACGGGGTGGTTTTCCCCGCGACATTCGCTGCCAGCGAGGACAGGGTCTTCAAAGGCGGCTACAACATCGATCTGTTCCCCGATGGCTCCAATATCTGCCTGATCGACAGCGTTGGATCCCAGGCAAACCGGATCGAGCCGATCTTCGCCAAGCCTCCCTACGCAGGCCTCATTCCTCAGATCATCATCAAGGCCGGTGAGGGAGCTGCTCAAAAGACGCTAAACCTCCTTCATGCTGGCCATCGCGCCGGTGATGCGATCGCTCGCTGTTCTTCGCTCAAGGCAGAACTCCAGGCGGCATTCAAAGCTGTGCAGGCCGGCGACTTCACCCCACTGGCGCAGGTTGCGCCGACATCGATTGTCTTCGGGGCATGGGATTCTCGCGACACGCAAGCCAAGGTGCCGAGACTTGTGGCATCGACCATTCGTGCCTTCAATGTGCGCAAGCTGACACGTTCGGCGCAGTACGTTCCGGCGATGGAATACGTAGAGGACGGTTTGCTCGACGAGCCCGCGGACGACACGGCGAAAAAATCGTACGCCGAAAGAGGGTTCGTGCATGTGCCGGCACCAGCTGCGCATGGTGGAATAATTGCGGACGGAGGCATTCGACGGGACGCCACGCTCCACCTTGCTGCACTACGGCTGGTGAGTGGCACCACCCCTGAGGCGACCGAAAAATTGCAGCGCTACATTCTCGGACTCGCGCTGGTTGCATTGGTCGCGCCGCCTCCCGGATATCTCCGACAGGGCTGCAACCTCGTTCGAGATCCCGACCCGAAGAAGGCGCGCGAATTCGCGGAAGTCTCTGCCGACGGTGCACGGAAACCCTTAGGTGTGACCGTGGCTGAAGCGCTTGAATACGCGAGAACCGCAGCCAAAGACTTCGGCATTGATCCAGACCGTACGATCGCGTTTGGCGTCGGCAAAGACCGCGAGGTTCCATTCGACGTCAAAGCCGCGAAGCAAGATGCAGCCGACAGCAAGAAGTCAAAGCGGGCCAAGAAGTCGCAGTAGCGGTGAGGGCGGCACCCATGGCATCGCACCTGCGTGTATCGGTCCAGTTCCTGGACCCTTGCTTTCATGGCCAAAAGGAAGGAGGACTAGCCGAATGGCCTCCTTCCCCGATGCGTATCTTCCAGGCACTCGTCGGCGCAGCGGCCGCAAGGTCAAGATCGCGGCACCGGGGCGCCGACCCATCGGTTGTCTTCGGCTGGCTTGAAAGATGCGCAGTCCCGGTTCTGGTCGCACCTGCGGGATGGCAAGTCGGCCAGCCACTCCGCATCGCCGTGCCCAACAACGACCTCGACCTCGTGTGGACCGCCTGGGCAAAGGGAACGCAACCCTCCCGGCAGCCGAACGAACTGAAAACCATGAAAGCTGTCTGCACCATCCAGTGGACCGATGGCGAAACCGTCTCCTACCTGTGGACCCTTCCCGAGCCTATCACCGACGAAGTTCGCGGTCACGTCGACGCCATCTGCGCGATCGCCCGCAGCGTGGTCGCATTGGGGTGGGGCATAGACATGGTCGTGGCTCATGGAGCACTCATCTCCGATCAGGAGGCAGCCGCATTGCCCGGCGAACGATGGCTGCCAAGCGGTGGAGGCGGGGCCAACACGCTTCGCGTTCCCAAGGCGGGAACACTCCAGGATTTGGTCAAACGGCACGAGAGGTTCCTCAATCGCCTGCAGCAGGACGAGGAAGGACGGACGACCTTCGCCGCACCTCCCCCGCTGACGGTGTTCGATGTCGTCGGGTACCGCCGGGCTACTGACTCGCAACCGCGCGCTGCAGCCTCCTTCGCCTTGCTGAAGATCGACGGAACCCGATTTTGCCCGTTCGATACCGCTAGGCGGGCGCTTTCGGTGGCTGGCATGGTTCGGCATGCGACCAAGGCCGCGGCCAAGTCGGCTGGCAGACCCAGCACATGGATCGACACGTTTGTGCTTGGCCACGGCGAGACGGTCGGTGCCGCTGACCACAAGGCGGTCGGCCCCGAGCGCTTTGCGTACGTGCCACTGCCAAGCATCGAATCGCGGGGCGGCGGACCCGCCAGCCACGTCGGCAACGTGCGACGAGTGATGCTCACGTGCATGACACCGGGGCACGACGAAGAGATTGCCTGGGCACGACGGACCTTGTCTGGGCACGACCTCGTCGACGAAAAGAGCAAGGAGCCGATCGCGCTGTTGAGGCTCTTGCCAGAAAGCGACAGGATGCTCCAGCACTACCTTGGCAGTGCCCCGACTTGGGCGACGGTCACGCCAGTCGTCCTTCCCGGCTTCGATGATCCACACCACTACCGGCGGCGGCTGAACAAGGGCACCAACGCTGACGAGCAGAAACGACTACTTGCCCGCCTGGCGGAACGAATCGACGGGTTGCTTCGCAAAGCGATCATTCAGGCCGGCCTTCCGGCGATGCTCGCCGACCATGCCTCGCTCGACTGGCGCAAAGTGGGCTTCTGGCCAGGTACCGAGCTGGCCGACCGATACGGGGTCCCCGACCACTTGAAGCGCTTCCCCCGTGTGCATGTCAAGGTCACTTGGCGGGATGTCAACGGCAACCCGATCCCGATTTCTGGCCCGATATGCCTCGGAGGCGGGCGGTTCTACGGTTTGGGGCTGTTCGCTGCCCTGCCCAACTCCCAATAGGAAAAGTCCTCCACCCGACGCGCCCCGCGCCCCACACTCCGCAGAGCTTCGCCTGCCAATTCGCCTACGGCACCCATTCGATCCAGTCCGCAATCTCCGCTGGGGAAAGCAGCGTGGACAGAAGCGCGACGGCCCTGATGACTGCCCCGATCGTGGCCTTGGGCTGGATGAAGATCAGCCCGGGAAACGGGATCCCATCAGTCGCGCATCGGTGTGCGAGCACCAGGAAGTCCTGGTCGCAGCTGAGAACCACACGCGCCAGAACTCGCGCATGCTCCAACTGGATCTCGTCAGGCCTACCAAGCAGCCCAGCATCGGCAGCGGCGACTACGTCGACTCCTCGACGTCGAAGCCCAGCCACGATACGGGCGTCTACGCACTCGT
Source organism: Myxococcales bacterium (assembly GCA_003157315.1). The sequence continues at coordinate 14,774 of PMJE01000135.1, forward strand.
CCGCGTACAGAAGGAGTGCCAATTTCAGCCCCTACCGCAATTGTCCTTGTCGAGCGCCAGCCCGACTCGGATACCGGTCACGCAGGGTTGCTATCAATGCCTCACCATCTTCCCAGTCACGTTGGATCCGCTCGCGATGGTCGTAGTAATAGGCGAGGGCGGCGTGAATTTCGGCCAAGCCAAGGTGCGGGTGCGCTTCGGCGATCTGGTCCGGAGTCATACCCAGGTGTTCATACTCCGACGCAATCTGGCTGATCTTGATGTCAGTTCCAGCGACCACCGGGCGCGACCCCGTGTCATCGATGTGGGACGCCATCTGTTCCGCAACAACGGCCATGACCCTAGGTTAGCGCGTCCTTTGCAATCCCACAAACCCGCTACGGTCCCAGATGCGTTATGATGCCGTTCGCCCTCGCTTGTGAAAGGAGATCCTGTCGCCATGCTGACCCTACCCGCGCTCAAGATTCAGCAGTTCGCCAAGGAGTTCTACCTTCTCAACCTGGCGGCCGGCGACGTGGACCGGCTGCTGCGCTTCGAGGTGCTGGGACAGGCCGGGGTTGAGGGAAAGAAAGCGCGCAAGCCCAAGGCCTCGGGGGTGAATTGGGGCGAGTTGGAAAAGAAGGTCGGCACCAGCGACAAGGCGTTCCAGCGGCCCATCATCCGCAAGAAGATCGACGAGCTGGCGCAGTACTACACCAGTTGCCGCGAGAGCGACGCCCTGCCCGCCATTCCCGGCTCGGTCATTCTTACCACCGACGCCAGCGTGCCGTTTACACCGTCGGGCGCCAATCCCTTTCTGGGGCTCATCCAGTTGCCCGAGGAGGAGGGCACCTTGCGCGCGCTCGATGGCCAACACCGGCTGCTCGCTTTGGCGGCGTTGCTGCACGACCCGGCCGCGTCTGAGGAGGATCGCGCGGCGGCGCGGCGGCTGCAGGTTCCGGCGATTCTCTTTGCCGGCCTATCGGATGACCAGGTGGTCGAGCTGTTCGTGACTATCAATGCCAAGCACACGCGCCTCAATGCCTCGTTGCTGGTCAGCCTGAGCGGCCGTCAGCTCTACGGCGATGCGCGCATGGGCAAGGTACACGACGTGATTCGCGCGCTCAACAACCAGGCGTCCAGTCCCCTGGCCGGGCAGATCAAGCTTCTCGGCGTGGGCCCGGGACGCGTGCAACAGGCCGGCCTGGCGCAAGAGATGAAGCAGATGCTCGACGACATGGAACGCAAGGATCCCGCGCTGGTGGCGCGCTTTGAGGCCGAGGCCAAAGAGTTCTTCCTGGCCTACTTCAAAGAGATCGCGCGCGTCTTTGCCACGGCCTGGGACGGGAAGAAATACTCGATCAAAAGCAGCATCGCCCTGCGCGCCTTCTTGCAGGTGACACCGGAAGTGTTGTCGCGCGCCCTCGCCGCGGGCGGGGCATCCCGCGCCGATGCCTTGCGAACCGTGCTCGCCCCTTGGGCCGACGGCATCGGCAGCGCGCGCTTCGAAACNNGCCGGCGCCTGGCGCGCCAAGGTGGCGGGCGGAGGCAAGGAAACCACGCGCCTGCTGGCCCGCGAGCTGCTGGCCGCGCTGGGAGGTGTCCAATGAATCTGGATTCCGAACTGCAAGGCATCGTTCGCGAGAGCGAGTCACACCTGTTGCCTTTTGCGCGCAAGATCTACGAGCACGGCTACCGCCAGGGCTTGGCGTCTCGTCCGGAGGGACCGGTTCAGTCCGCAATTCCCGCTCCTGTGCCAGCCGAGACCTTGCCGATTCCGCAGAAACCCGCGCCGCTCTTCCCGGCCCGCGCCCCGACCGCCGCCGTCAGCACCGAGGAAGAGGAGGGCGCGGTCGGCGACGATGACGCCGAGACCGAGGCCGAATCGCAGACCTGCGATCACCGGGTGCGCGGCAGCATCACGGTGGCAGGCCTGCAACGCAAGATTGAACGCCTCTTCGATCTCTCCCGTTTCGACATCGATATCGTCATCTGCAAACGCAATGATTCCGAACGGCGCCGGCTGAAGAGCGCGGTGCACCTCAAGAACTACCTGCTGGAGAACGAATAGCACCCTTGCCCATCCCTCCGGCTGGCTCCATAGTAAGGAGAGAGCGATTCAGTAAGGAGGGCACGA
>PMJE01000405.1:0-3938 GCA_003157315.1 Myxococcales bacterium
TCATCCCATCGTGGTCAAGCTCTCGTCCTCGGGAACCACCTCGCGCTACGCCTCGAGCGCCGGCAATGTGGTGTTCTGGTTCCCCGCATTCTTGCTGGTAGTCGGGCTGCCCCTGGCTCGGGGCCTTACCGCTTGGCGCGCGGCTTGGCGAAAGTATTGGCCGCGTTTCTTCGACGCAGAGTTCACCAAGGCCGTACTGGTGCTCGCTATAGGCTGGGCGGCCATGCTCACCCTGTTTGTTTTTTCCCTGGGTAAGCACTCGTTCTTCTATCACTACCTGCCGCCCTATGCTTTCGCTATTGTTCTGCTGGCCGGGGTTGTTGCCAAGCTGGAACGCCGCTGGCCCCGCGCGGTCTTGCTATTTGTCGTTCTCTCCATACTGTACGCCATTTACTTTGCGCCAGCTTGGGGTGAATTCCCGCTCACTTTGAAAGAGGCCAACCGGCGACTGATTTTCCTTCCCTGGCGTCCATAGTCGCGCAGCCGCGGTTCACTTGCGCCGTCGGACTCGATTGAATGGTAGGCTGTGCCGCGTGCCAGGCGATCTGCCCATTCTCTTCCGTGACCAAGCGCTGGTCGCGGTGGACAAACCCGCGGGCCTTGCCGTGCATCGGGGATGGGCGGGCGAATGCGATGTGGCCATGATGCGCGTACGAGACCAACTGGGCATGCACGTGTTTCCGGTGCACCGTCTGGACCGCGCCACCAGCGGCGTCTTGCTCTTCGCCTTTTCGTCCGAGATCGCGTCCCGCCTGTGCGAGTCTTTCGCCGCACACGCGGTCGAGAAAACCTATCTGGCCCTGGTGCGTGGCATTCCACCCTGCGCTGGACTCATCGATCATCCATTACCGCCCGGTGAAGATCGCCACGCCGCGCGGGTCAGCGCCCAGACCGAGTTCCTGCGCCGGGAGGTGTTCGGCCGCTACAGCCTGATCGAGGCCCACCCGCGCACCGGCCGACTGCACCAGGTACGCCGCCACCTGAAGCACATTGCCTGCCCGCTCATCGGCGACGTGAACTACGGCAAGGGTGAACACAACCGCTTCTTCCGCGACCACTATGGTTTGCACCGGCTATTTCTTCACGCCACGCGCCTGGGTTTGCCCCATCCTGTGACTGGCGGCCGGCTGGAAATTGCCTGTCCGCTGCCGCGGGATTTGGCCAGCGTGATTGAACAGCTGCGCGGCGATCAGACGCGCGGCCCGGGGGATTGGCAGCGGCTGGCCACGCCCGCCAGATAGTCGTAAGTCAACCAGCTCGCGCGCAGGAGGATCGGATCGCTGAAGCATTCATGGTCGACGCGGCCTGCAAGACTGCGGCGGGGTCGATGTGCCGGCGGAAGCGCACGACGTGTGCCCCGGTCGGCAGTTCGCCATCGGCACAGCAGCGCTCTTCGTCGAGACACAGAATGAGATTGTCCAGCTTCGCGGCCCGTAGCAGGGACAGCTTGCGCTGCAGATAATCAGGCGTCCAGAAGCCGATGACCTCGACGAGGAACTGCCGGCTGGAATCAAAGCGGTGGCGCAACAGGAAGTCGGGAAAGACGATGGTGCCTCCCGCGCGCACGGGTTCAGGTTCGCGCACAAGATCCCAGTCGGGCGCGGCCCGCAAAAGATCGCGGGCAAAGCGCGCCTCCAGCTTGCTGTCAAAGGGCTTGGGCATGCTGGCAGGGAAAAGCGGGTCGCCACTGCGTAGCTGCAGCTCGCCTTCCTGACCGCGCAGCATGCAGGTGGCGCGAAGCTCGAAACGCGCGCACCAAGCGAGAAAGGGAAGTAGTTCGCCCAAGGCCCGGCCGTAGAGCAAGGTGCGACGGAAAACCGCATACGGCCCGGACAGATCCAGCACGGGCGGCTCGCCGTCCTCGACTGTGCAGATGAGACCGCGCAGCTTGGCCTGGCGGACCACCGGGCGTAGCGCGCCCTGGGCGCGGATGCACACGCGGCTGGCGCGAAAGAGCAGGCTGCGCGCAATCAGCTGATTGACCCGCAGAGCGAGTTCGTGTGGTGACACGGGACTGTCGGGGCCGGCGAAAATGCGCTCGCCGGGCAGATCGGCAAAGAGCGCCCGTTGCAAGGCTGCCGGCGCCAGTCCCAGGGTCGACGCCGCGGCCGCCAGAATTGCGGTGCGCGGCCTGCCGGTTTGCGCGGCCGCCTCGACGAAGAGGGTTTCACGGGCTTCGGTCGGAGAAACTTCGGACTTGATCTCGGCGCTGCCCAGCCGCAACAGCAGCTGCACAGCCGCACACGACTTGAAGTGAGGAGTTGCGCAGGGCAGGGGCTCGCGCAGGCGCTGCTGCAGCTCGCGCAAGGGCCGGCCGCGGAAACGATCCACCTCGTCAATGAGGATGTGCAACCAGGGCTGATCGCGCTCGTCGAGAAAGGCGGGTAGGATGCGGCCACGGTGCAGGCGCGCGGGAATTGCAGCTTCAGGCAGCAAGGGCATTTCTCCGGCGGCGGGCCTGCTCGACTTCTCCGGTGGCGCGCACCACCAGTTCGTACACCAAAGCCCGCTTGCCCGGTGAAGGCCGCAGCACCCGGCCGACCCTTTGCACATGTTCACGCTCGCCCTTGCTGCCCGCAACGATAATGCCGACCTCGGCATCGGGTACGTCCAAGCCTTCGTTGAGCACCTGGGCCGAGACCAGGGCGCGCAGCTTGCCTTCCTTGAAAAGCGTCAAGGCGCGCTCGCGCTCCTTGCGGCCGATGTGACAGGTGAGCGGCATGACGAGGTGTTCGCGACTGACCGCATAGGCGGTGGCGTTGTCCGCGGTGAACACGATCACTCGGGCATCGCCATGGCGGGCGAGCAGATTGGCCAGCATTTCGCGTTTGGCTTGCGGAAAGGCCAGCAGGCGCCGCGAGCGGTGCCAGGCGCCCAGGGCGCGGCGACCTTCGTCAGTCTTCGCAGCGGCGCGGGCGAATTCCTGCCAAGTGGCGTCGGGATCGATGGCGCGAAAGCGGCGCAAGACCTCGCGAAAAGTTGCCATCAGTGCCTCGTACTCGGCGCGCTCAGCCGGGGTCAAATCCAGGTGCAGCACTACGATGTCAAAGGGGGCGAGAAACTCGCCCGTCAGATCGTCGACGCGCAGTTCGTAGACTGTGGGACCGATGAGATCAGTCAGGCGTACAGCCGCTTGGCCCTTAGGCGGTGTGGCGGTCAATCCCAGGCGCATGGGCGCGATGCTCATGTCCAGGGCTTCGTCACGCAGGCCAGTGCCGAAATGGTGGGCTTCATCGACCACAAGCAGTGGAAAACGGTTGCCGAGCTCGCGCATGTGGCGCCAGCCGCTCTCGAAGGTGGCCACGGTGATGGGCTGGACCTGGTGCTCGCCGTCGCCCAGTCGGCCGGGTGCAAACCCGGTGCATTCGTGGATGGCGCGCGCCCATTGGTCGAGCAGTACGCGCGTGGGCACCAGACACAGGGACGGCACACGCATACGGGTGATGGCTGCAATCGCTAGTCGAGTCTTGCCCGAACCAGTGGGCAAGACCGTCACTCCGCGCCGGTCTGCAAGTGCCCATGCGGTCAGCGCGGCCTCCTGGTAGGGGCGCAGATCGCTAGGTCGAAGGGCCGGCAGATCGTCCGCTGGGCCGGCCACTTCGTCCTCGAACCGGACGCCGCGCTGGCCGAGCTCGGTCAGCAGGCGCCGGTGAAAGCGCGCCGGACAGCGCAAGGCGCCCACCCGCGGATCCCACAGGGCGCCTGGAAGATCAGCCAGCGCCGACGCAGACTCGGGTTCGCGGAGCAGGATGGTTCCTTGATCGAAGACCAGGCGCATGGCCTGCGCGAGTGCAGCTGGCGTGCCAAAGGCGGCGGACGCGTACCCATCGCCCCGCCAAGACGCGAGTTGCCCCGCCTCGCTACTTCTTCCCCCGCTTGCCTCCGCGCTTCTTGCCCTTGCTGGCCTTCTCGGGCTTTTCCGCCTTGGCCTTGGCCGC
>PMJE01000405.1:3974-8106 GCA_003157315.1 Myxococcales bacterium
TGGGCATCACCCCTTGCCAGTCCGCGGGCACGAAGATCGGATCGCCAAAGCGTTTGTAGTCGACGCGCGCTTCCTCACTGGCCACGCCTTTGGGGGTCCAGTACTTCTTCCACATCCGGTCGAGCAGCTCCTTGGCCAGGCGCGCGGCTGCGTGATCTCCGGATTTCGCCGAATAGAAGAGCAGGGTTCGCGCCAATGCCCCGGTTACACCCACATCCTGACTGTGGTCCTTGACCTTTACATGCAGGGTCTTGTTGTAGCCCGCATCCTTGGCACTCCAGTTCTGTGTCTTTTCGTTCCAATTGAGCTGCGGCTGACCGCTCCATTGTAGTGTCGATGGAATGGCAAAGCCGCCATCTTTGCCGAGCGTGGTGTTGGCCAGAACCCACTTGACCCAGCGGTCGAGCACGATCTTGGCTTTCGCATCGCCCGTCACGTAATAGAGCTGCGCCACGCGGTCCATGGTCCATGCCTGGAAGCCGAACCACTCATTGCTGGGCGGATCCGCGTACACCGGCGCCTCGTCGTACGCCATCTTGTAGAAGGTGGTGGTGCCCGCCGGCGGCTTGCCGTAGCGGCCGCGCCAACTATTGGTCGCCCCGCCTGCCATGCCACCCTCGGCGGATTGCAGCCAGCGATAGAACTCGAGTTGGCGGCCCAGGCTTTGGCCCCAGTCGCGCGCGGCGTTCGGGGACGCGGGCTTGAATGCCTTCTCTTTGGCCAGCACGTAGGCGGCAAACGGGTTTTGATAACCACTGTGCGAGGCACTGGCGCCAATGCGCCACGACCAGCCCGCTGCCTTGGCCAATGAGCCACCCCAGGCGTAGTACCACGAAAGCAAGTAGTGGGCGCCGCCGTAGCCCTCGGCTGCCGGGCAGCTCGGGTCCTGGCAACCCATCTCTTTGAAATACTTGTCGAACAGGGCGTAGCGGAGATAGTCACCCATCTTGGACGCCTTCTTGACCAGGCCGTCGACGGCGCTGCCCGCGCCCTGTTCATCGGCCCAGCGCTTGGCCCAGTACATGGCCTGCACTGCGCGCGCGTCGGCATCAGGAGCGTCGGTGTACTTCCACTGGCGCGCGTAGCCGCCTTCCTGTTTCACGAACAGGTCGAGGAACCCGTTCTCGCCGCCGAACTGGAAGTCATCCCAGCAGGGCTGCGGAATTGCCTCCCAAACCGATTCCTGCATTCCGCGTTGGAATGTATTTATCGGCGCCGGGTGAGACACGCGATCCCCGCGCCGGCCGAAGCCGTAGAAATTGTCGATGTCGGTGATCCAGTGCATGCCGTAAATGAAAGGCGAGCCGTAGGCAGCTTGCAGTTCTTTCGACAGGGGATCGTGACCCACCGGCGCCGCGGCATCGAAGGGCACAGGGTAGGCGTTGGGCAGATCCTCCTCGGGCGCATAGACCGCCGGGTGGGTGTCGGCGTAGGAGCCGGTGGTGGGCTGATCATCCGGCGTGGGGATGATATACGCCTCCAGGTTTTCCCAGGCGTGCTCGAGCGGCTTCCAATCCTTGGCGATCTTGCCGTAGCTGGCTTCCAGCCACAGCCAGTAGCTGTACGCCTCGGAGGTGGTGTGATGGCCGTAGTCCGGCGCCTCCACCAACAGGGTTTCCGCCGCGTGGTAGGGCATGCCCTCGGGGCTGAAGTACCCGTTGGCCGGGGAGTGCAGGGCGTTCCAGTGGGCGATGAAGCGATCGGTGTATTCGTTGCCGGTCTTGCCCGGGTGCTGGGGCGGTACAAAGGGCGCGGGTTTGGGGAACTCGGCCGGCTCGACCGGTCCGGCCGCGGGCTTGCCGGCCCCAGGCCGCGACGATGCGCGCGCAGGGCGCGCACGTGCGGGCCGCGCGGCAGCCTGTTGCTGGGCCACGGTCTGCAAGCAGGAGAGCTGAAGCAAGCCGACGATGCCCAGGACAACCGCTGAGCCGGGGGCTACTCGCATCCCACGAACTCCACGTCATCGACCCAGATGTCGAAGGCGGCGCCCGGCACGTTGACCTGCCACTGAATGCCGTAGAGCTTGCTCTTGTCGATGGAGTGGCGCCGGGGCGAGCCCCAGTCGGGCATCTGCTTCATCTTCTTGAAGGGGAACACGAAATGCTGCCATGACTCGGTCAGATTGAGATCCATGCCGAAGTCATTGAAGCACTCACGACACACGCCGCCCTCTGGATCCGTGCTGACATCGGGCAGCTTGAGTCGAACCTTGCCGACCGAGCCGGGTCCTTTGCGCGCCCAGAACGCCAGGCCGTTGTAGCGAGAGGCATCGTAGGGGCCCTTGGGGTCCACGAAATTCAGGCCCACGGCGCCAAACACGACGTCGCTTCCGGTGGCAACCTTTCCCTTCACGTTGGCCGCGTACTTCGAGCCATTGGCCCCACCGGGCGACATGCTGAAGGTTCCACCGCGCGAGCCAGCCTCAGGGACCACGCTCGATCCGGCCTCGTCAACATAGGTGTACCAATAGCCGGTGCGGCCGTCACGGACCAGCACCTGATTGTTGCCGTCCTCGCCGTTGTCGATCAGCCCGTCTTCGCATGAGTCAAGCGCAACCGCGCGGTTGCCCAGCGCTGGGGTTTGGCCGGGCATAACGCAGGCGGGCATAAGCAGCAGCGCTGCGAGTGCCGGAAGTGGAAGCGATCGCGTGGGGAGCCAGCCGGCCCTTCGGGACGGACAGCCCGCCCTNNAGGCGGTGGCGGGTGGGGGGCCGAGGGCGGAGCGAACCCTTTGAGGGTTCCCAAGTAGATTGTTGTTTTTTCACGCGGGCAGAATACCTGAGGCGCGCAAATTGGGAAAGATGGGCCCGCCCATAGGCGCTAGCCATGGTCTTCTCGGGATTCGACGGCCAGAAAGCAAACCATGCAGAAATTCGCCTCCCCGATCAGCCACTGATACGATCGCGCCCAGCGTTTCGGCTGAAAGCAGCCGCGCAGAAAGGGCGCCCTTGTCTGACCGTCACGAACCCACAGCCGGTTTCCATTGCGTTCCGCTTTTGCCCCTGCGGGACACCGTGGTCTTTCCCCACATGGTGGTGCCACTCTTCGTAGGGCGCGAAAAGTCGCTGGGCGCGCTGGGCGAGGTCACTTCTCGTGGCGACACGCAGACGATTTTCCTTTCAGCGCAGCGCGTTCAGAGTGATGAGCCGACCCCGGAAGACATTTTTTCGGTGGGGACACTGGCCAACGTGATCCAGGTCTTGNNGCGCCTGCCCGACGGCACCGTGAAAGTGCTGGTCGAGGGCAAGCGGCGCGCGCTGATCCGTCGCTTCGTGGAGGGCGAGCGTTTCCTGGCCGTCGAGGTCGATGAGATCCCGGAAGACTCCGGGTGGTCGGCCGAGGCCGAGGCCGCCGCCCGCGAGGCCCACGTCGCCTTTGCCAGTTTCGTCAAGTTGGACAAGCGCCTGGCGCCCGAGATCCTGGCGTCGGTGCACAGCATCGAGGATCCGGGCGACCTGGCGGACACCATCGCGGCGCAACTCCAGCTCAAGATGGCGGACAAGCAGGCCATCCTGGAAATGCTGCGGCCGACTGATCGGCTATTGCGCCTGGCCGAGCTCCTGCGCGCCGAGATCGAGGTTCTGCAGAACGAGCGCAAGTTGCGCTCGCGCGTGCGCCGCCAGATGGACAAGCGTCAGGAGGAGCAGCTTCTTTCCGAGCAGCTCGACGCGGCCCAGAAGGAAGCAGGGGAACGCGACGAGTTCAAGAACGAGTTCGCCGAGCTGGAGGAAAAGACCAGCCAGGTCAAGCTGTCCAAAGAGGCAGCGGCCCGGATCAAGAAGGAACTGAGAAAGCTGCGCCTGATGGCGCCCATGTCGGCCGAGGCGGCGGTGGTGCGCAACTACGTCGACTGGGTGTTGGCTCTGCCCTGGGGCACGCGCACCGAAGACAAGCTTGACGTGGTGGAGGCCGAGCGCATCCTCGACCAGGACCACTTCGGCCTGAAGAAGGTGAAGGAACGCATCCTGGAGTACCTGGCGGTGCAGGCATTGGTACGCAAGCAAAAGGGCCCCATCCTGTGTTTGGTGGGACCGCCGGGCGTGGGCAAGACATCGCTGGCCCAGTCCATCGCGCGGGCCACCGGACGCAACTTCGTGCGCCTGGCGCTCGGCGGTGTGCGCGACGAGGCCGAG
>PMJE01000567.1 GCA_003157315.1 Myxococcales bacterium
GTCCCGAAGTCCCCGCAGGGGGCAGAGCCGGCGGGCTCCCCACGCGACTAGGTCTCTGGATCGGGTTCGCCCTGGGTGGGACCGCTGCCTATCTCCCCACTGGCCATCTCGCCGGAGAGTAGCCCAGGCTCCGCGTTGGCAAGCGCCATCTCGCCCACCACGGCTCCCGAGGCTTCCTCCGGGGCCTGCGTGCCCACTTGGCCGCCTTGCTTGCGGATCTTCCATTGCGCGATAGCCCGTTCAAATTCGGCGTGAGGAATCATCGTAGCTAGCGTAGCGAAAAGACGCTCCACCTGCAAATGCGGACACACCGTCATCTGCAACCTTGCCATCACGCGGCATCGCACAATCGCGAGCTGTACCGACCGCCGACCCCTCCCCTGCACCGCCAACCAAAGTGTTCTGGGCGTCAGCTGGACGCCCCCTTATCGACGCTGAAGCACCTACGGCGCCGACGAGGGAGGGTTGAAGGCCGCCCCGTTCACCAGCACGTTCGACACGGTCAGACCGCTATAGTGCCCCGATCCCGACGAGAGCACGGGAGTGGCCGACTGGGTTACTGTGATGTTGCTGAGGTTGATACCGGTGGCCAGTGCGGTGGCGTCGGCGCCTGCCACCAAGAAGGCGCTGCTGCTCGTGCGAGCCACGGTCGCAGTGTCGATATTGATATTACTGAAGGTCGCGTACTTCGTGGCCCCGATCACGGCCCCGCTCACGTAGTGACCAGTCATATAGAGAAGATTGCTCACCGTTGCGACGGTCAGCCGTCTGGCGTAGATGTCCTCGATGAACCCACCGCGGGTGACGGCCGCTTTGACATAGATCGCATATTGGAGATTTCCGGCTGAATTCGAGAAAGTGCTATCCTCGATGTAGATATTGCGAATGCCGGCGGACATTTCGCTTCCCATGGACACCCCGCCCACCTTCGCTGTAAGCGTGCAATTCTGAACCACGACGTTTTGGGTCGTCTTGTAGTAGGTCCACCCGTCCCGATCGCGCCCCGCCTTGATCGCGATGGCATCGTCCCCCACTTGGATGGTGGCGTTCTTGACCAGAACGTCCGTGCACGATTCGGGGTCGAATCCATCGGTATTGCCCACGCTGCCTAAGGCGGTAATGTTGGTCGCAGTGATGTTCGTGCTAAGCACCGGGTGAATCGTCCAGAACGGCGAGTTCTTGGCCGTGAAGCTGTCGAACAGGATGTTGGTGCAGTTCATGAATTCGATGAGACCCGGCCTCAAATAGTGGCCTGCCCCGTAGATTCTCTGCGCTATGGGCACGCCGTTGGCGTTCTGGGTGCGCAAAGCGGTTTGGTCTGCAGTCTCCTTCGAGGCCCATGCGTACCAATCGTTGCTGGTCGCGTTTCCATCGATGGTCCCGCCGCCGGTGATCGCAATATTGGTCGCATCGTGGGCCCAAATGAGTGGATGGTAATTATAGAGGAGGCTGCTTTCCCAGGAGACCTCGACCACGGGAAGGTACTTGGTCGGGTCGGTCGAGAACTTGAGCGTCGCGCCCGTACCCACGTTCAAATTGATGTTGCTGAGTATCTCGATGGGTCCGGTAAAAAACGTGCCTGCAGGCACGACGATCCGGCCGCCACCTTTTGTGGAACAGTCCGCAATGGCCGCGGCAAACGCTGCTGTGTTGTCGGTGGTCCCGTCCCCTACGCCTCCGTACTTGGTCACGTCGCAATCGAGGTTCGGGAATGTCGGCGCGACAATTCGGCCCAGGATGGTGTCGACAGTGTTCCACCCGACGCCCGCATCTCCTGCAGGCGGGTTCGCATCTGGGGACTGCGCGCCCGCGGACCCGCCGGTGCCGGAAGCGCCGCCTGTGCCCGTGGCACCACCGGCGAAGGTCGTGCCGCCCGCGGCTTTGCTGCCACCGGCTGCCGTCGCGCCGCCGGTTGAACTCGCACCACCCGCGGCTTTGCTGCCACCGGCTGCCGTCGCGCCGCCGGTGCCTGGGGTACCGCCTGTGCCGCCACCGCCAGCCGCGCCCCCAGTCTTAGAACTGCTGACGCCGCCCATGCCCGGAGCACCACCCATACTGGCAGCCCCGCCGTTTCCAGCAGCGCCGGCGCTGCTGGAAACACCGCCGGACGGCACGGTACCGCCTGACGTCGTCACGCCACCGACCGACGAGACGCCCCCGCTTGGCGTCGAATTGCCACCGGGCGAGCCACCACTCGCGGCGCCACCCGCGTGCGTGGCGCCCCCCGAACCTGATGCCCCGGCGGACGAACCCGAACCACTGGACGAGCTGCAGCCCTGAAACAGGGCGACAGTTCCGGCAAGGAACAGAAACAAGCAGCCTCGCGCTGGAGCGTGTATCGCTTTCCGAGTCTTGGTTTGCATCGCATTCTCCATAGTGCCAATTCGTGCCTCGTCGCGAATACGCTTTCTCAACGCCCTGTGGCTATCCCGTGACGGGCCGAATACTCGTGACTGATAGAATCGTAGCGCACCTCTTGTTGTCGATAAACCTAAAAGCCCTAGTCGATTGATGAAAACCTAGGGGAGTGTGGGCCCCTCACGGCCGACAGTGCGCGCTTAGACGCGGATGGCCAGTCGCTCTTGGTGACCGGCGGCAGCCCAATCACTGCCCAGATGTGAACGAAGACATCCCCGAAAATTCCGTACGCAAATGAGGCACCCGTGATGTCATTAGGTTTGTAGATCGCGGGTGACCCGTTCGCGATAACAATATGCGCTATTCCCAATGCGACGCGTTCAGATGGCAGCGAGGTCTGTGCGGTTCAGAGCGCGCAACGCAAGGCTCCAATGAGGCTCAGGAACAAGGCGACCATCGAACGATAATGCATGATGGTTGGCCATCGCGGCCAGACCCGCTGCCCATCATCGCTACCGTCGGAAAACATCTGTCGCGAATGACGTCTTGGCGAACCACAAGCAAGCCATTCGGGCGTCTTCGCGACCCATTGACCAAAATAATTGGTCCAGGGGAGGAGAGCGTTGTAACTTGGAGGCATCTAGTCTCAAACATGGGATTGTGGAGGAATCGATGAGACGCACTGTTCTGGGAGCGGTTTTCGCACTCTCCGTTTCCGTGACTCTCAGCCTCGGATGCGGCTCGGGAGCCCCGCCAGCTGCCAATTCGTTCACCAAAGTCTACACAGAAGTCATCCAACCGACCTGCGCCAACGACTATTGCCACTATACCGGCGTGGCCGGCGCGAACGCACTGACCCCTGGCAACAGCGGCCTCGAAATGAGTTCGCAGGTGCGCGCGTACTGGAGCCTCGTCAACCAGCCATGCATTGGGACGAGCTGCAACCAAATGGGAACGCGTGTGGTCCCGGGCGATCCGGGCAGTAGCATGCTGTTCTTGAAGGTCCAGGATCCGGAGCCGGCGCCGCTGCCGTGCGGAAGCGAAATGCCGGCGGACATCAACCAGTTCTTGACCTACGGGAACGTGGTGTTCATCGCTGGAACTGCGCTTCTCCAAGAAAAGCAGGATCTCATCCAGAATTGGATCCAGGATGGTGCGCAGAACAACTAGGCCCCGGAGCGACGCCGGTTGGATGTGCATCTAGCTAGCCAGGGCCGGCGCTAGTCCGGAAACTGGATCCAGTTGAACGGCGGGAAATCGTTGCCAGAACAAACAGTCCCTTTCGGGCACACCGCACCGGGCCAGTACGGCCCTCCGCACGTGCATTGGGTGAAGCTGGTCCCAACGCAAAGAGCGTACGAGATTTCCCCGGTGCAACCTTTGCAGGATGTGGGGTCGGGGATGAGTGCGTAGTACCCAGTTGAGCAGGGAGGCTCATCCCAGCCTGATGGGGGCTCCCATGGTTGAGCACCTTCCGTGATGGGTTGAAACGAGCTCTCGGAGCATGCCAGGCCGGCGGCAACCGCCATGAACGCTGCAACGCCGACAATCAATGAGGATCGCACTTTCTTCATTTGTACTTGCATGGGTTAACCTCTAGTAGCACCGGGCCAGCTATAGGAAATGGATCAAAGTCAGCTCGAAGCGATTGTTGTGGGCGCTCGTGCCGTCTGCCAGATTCTGATCGACCCGTTGATAGGAAAAGCCCGTCCGAATGACGCGCGTGATGTCGAAGAAGACGTTCCCATCCACGTACCGCGAAGACTGGAAGACGGCCATGGAATTCACCCACGGCTGCGTGCGCGAATCGGGATGATAGTAGTTCGCGATATTGTTGGACTTTCCCTGACTGTAGTTTCCGCTGATGAAGACGCGCCCCCTGGGAGGCAGGTAGTACTGGATGCCGACGATAAATGTCCGCCAATTAATGGTGTAAAGATGGTCGTTCCCATTGAACGCCACCAGCCCGGGGTCGACGTTGGGTGTGTAGGGAGCGCCGACCAGGGGGGCTGCCCCGGTCGCTGGCTGCGGCGTCGCGGCTCCCGAGGCACTAACCGGGGTGAGGTCAGGCAAGGGGTACACATTCGGCATGGTCGCGCCTGCAGTCATTCCCGTGTATTGGTCGGCATCCCCGGTCCCGGTCACAAACTCTCCGGTTAGAGTCAACGCGTTTCCGCGATCGGTGCTGTCCTTCGCCGGGATGATGGGAATGAGCGCGTCGACTGCGAGTGCCCACCCGATGAGCGGTATCTGCGGGGCCGGCAGGGGTGCGTGCGGGTCGACCTTTAGCGATCGCACCAGACCAGACACACCGATGGAGGCCGCCAGTGCACCCGTTCCACCGCTGCCCGGGGTTGTGATCCCCTTCCAATGGTTGACGGCGAGGCGCAAGCCCGCTTGGCCATC
>PMJE01000601.1 GCA_003157315.1 Myxococcales bacterium
TTACGCCCTACTGAAATAGTTTCTAAGCGTCTTTCGTCGCTGATGCATAAACCCCACTTTGTAGGGGAGTTCGAATCGTCGGTCCAACCGTCGGTCACCAAAAGACGTGATCGACCAACTGGAGGCGCGCCAATGCCAAAGTATCTAGCTAGCCCTCTTCGAGTGAGTGCCACTGTCATCGCCCTCACCGGCTTGTTCGCTGGTGCTTGCAGCAGTGGTGGGTCCGCTTCGCGCGATGCAGTTGCGCCTGACAGCGGCGTGGATAAACCTGAAACTGTCGATGCGTATCAGCCAGGAACTATCACGGCTGACGTAGCTGGCTTGGACAGGGCGGCGCTCGGGAACCCGGATGTCTCGGTCGCGGATGCGGCCATCCCAGATTCGCCGCTGCCGACTAGCGACGGCGCACCCGATACGCTCAAGGCGGATGCCCTCGAGCCCGATGCGCTCAGGGCGGATGTCCTCGAGCCCGACGCCGCGCCGACCTGTGGCAACGGCCAGCTCGACCCGGGCGAGGAGTGCGACCCGACCAACCTCGACGGCAAGACCTGCGCCGCGTTCGGCTACGCGGGAAACGGGCTCGTCTGCAAGGCGGATTGCACGTTCGACACGTCTGCCTGCTGCGGAGACGGGACCATCGGCGTGGGCGAGGAGTGCGACGGCCTCGCCCTGGGCGGCAAGGACTGCGTCGCCCAGGGGTGCCTCGGCGGTCAACTTGGGTGCGACGCGAGCTGCACGTTCGACAGGAGCCAGTGCACGGTCTGCACCTGCGGCGACGGCGCCATCGACGTGGGTGAAGAGTGCGACACGACGAACCTCAACGGCAAGACCTGCGCCACGTTCGGCTATGCGGGCAGCGGGCTTGCCTGCAAAGCGGACTGCACGTTCGACAAGTCCGCCTGCTGCGGGGACGGGACCATCGGCGTGGGCGAGGGATGCGACGGTGCTGCGCTCGGGGGCAGGGACTGCGTCGCGCTCGGCTGCCTGGGCGGCCAGCTCCGCTGCGACGCGAGCTGCACGTTCGACAAGAGCCAGTGCACCCTGTGCAGCTGCGGCGACGGCGCCATCGACGTGGGTGAAGAGTGCGACACGACGAACCTCGGCGGAAAGGGCTGCGCGACCCAGGGGTTCGTGGGAGGCACGCTCGCTTGCAGAGCAGATTGCGCGTTCGATACGACGGGCTGCCACAACTGCGGCAATGCAGCGCTGGATCCCGGCGAGCAGTGCGACGGCAGCCAGCTCGGGGGCAAGACGTGCCAGACGCAGGGCTTCGACGGCGGGCCGCTGAGCTGCACGAGCAACTGCGCGTTCGACGTGGTCGGCTGCTACCGGTGCGGTGACGGAGTCAAGAACGGTCCCACCGAGCAATGCGACGGGAGCGACTTTGGGGGAAAGACCTGCCCGACGCTGGGTTTCGCGGGCGGGACGTTGAAATGCACCAGCACCTGCCGCCTCTCGGGATGCAGCACCTCCGGCTTCGTCTCGATCTCGCCGGGACCCTTCACCATGGGGTCGCCGCCCAACGAGCCCTGCTCGTCTAGCATTAGCATGAAGACACAGCATCAGGTGACCCTGACTCACAGCTTCGAGATGCAGAGCACGGAGGCGACGCAGGGGGAGTTCCAGGCGGCGATGGGGTACAACCCGGCGACCTTCGGCTCGTGTGGGGCGAGCTGTCCGATCGAGAACGTCAACTGGCATCAGGCCGCTGCCTACTGCAATGCGCTCTCGGCACAGAAGGCCCTGGCGGCCTGCTACAGCTGCAGCGGGAGCGGGACCTCCGTGACTTGCGAGGAGGCAGCGGCGTACTCCGGGGCGAGCATCTACACCTGTCCTGGCTACCGGCTGCCCACCGAAGCGGAGTGGGAGTATGCCTATCGCGCCGGGACCACGACGGCCCTCTACGACGGGCCGAGAGACCCTGCCGCCTGTCTCTGCACGCCGGTGGATGCGAACGTTGACAAGATCGGCTGGTACTGCGGCAACTCGGCGGTGACCTACGCGGGATGCATGGACGGTACCCCCTGGGGCGCTGCGAAATGTGCGGGGACACACCCGGCGGCCCAGAAGCTGGCCAACAACTGGGGCCTCTACGACATGGCGGGCAACGTCTGGGAGTGGGGGCATGACTGGAGCCAGAACGATCTGGGATCCTCGGCGGTGACGGATCCCTGGGGCGCCGCCACAGGGTCCAACCGGGTGGTGCGCGGCGGGTGCTGGGTCCACGGCTTTGGCATGGAGGCGGCCACCCGCAACAGCATCTCCCCGTCGCACGGGGACTTCGCCATCGGCTTCCGGCCGGTAAGGACCAACTAGTCCTACCCCTTGCTGTCCGGAAATCCATCGCCGAGTCTCATGCGGCCTCCCGATGGTAGTAGTTCAGCAGTCCGCCGAGGCGCGNNGACAGGCGACCTTGCCATCTGCCCCGTTGTCATTCGTAGGACCGACGTTCCTGATGAGCTGGCCACCAATGCCCTGGTGGAACCGCTCGGTCATATAGTGCTCGACGAATTCCTTGATCAAGTGCCGCAGATGGCGCTCACCGAAGATGACAAACTGATTCAAACACTCGTACTTGATCGTCTTGACGAATCTTTCGGCGTAGGGATTGCAGTTCGGACTTTGCGCCGGGATCGCCACGCTCTTCACGCCTCCCGCTTCAAGAATCGCGATGAACGCCTCCGTGAACAACGGATCCCGATCATGGATCAGGTACTTCGCTCCTCGCAGAAAGCCATCCACCGGGTCCACCAGGTTCCGAGCCAACTGCTTCATCCACGCCTCGTTGGGATCCACCTTTATCCCGACGATCTCGACCGCGCGGCTCTTGATTTCGATGACGAAAAACACCAGGTAGCGGACCGTGCCGAATGGGCTCAGGGCTTCCACGCTGAAGAAATCACACGGAGCATAGTCGTTTCAAGCGCCACTTTTGCCTTCACCGAATCGCATCTGCAAAATGGCTGATAACCGAGATTACGTAAACTACATCCACCTACACACCCCAAACTATCCCTCTACCCAAGGGAAAACAAGCCCGATTTTGCGGGAGTTGCCACAACGGGCATAGCCTATCCTTGGCCCCGCTTTTGGCGGCGCTGATAGGTCACCACTCGGGGCTGGGCGGGTCAGCGTAGTCGACCTCGG
>PMJE01000166.1:0-4050 GCA_003157315.1 Myxococcales bacterium
GTGGAATGGGTGGTGCCGCCGCCGCTATCGCTGCCGGTGGCCACCTCGGTGCGCGGGGGCGAGGCGCGGCCGCCGCAGAGGGGGCAGAACCCGAACGGGCAGGGAGGAAATGACTCGGACGGCGGTCGCAGGCGGCACCGGCGTTCACGGCATGGGCGCAACCGCCATTCGCGCGACGGCGACCGGCATGGACCGCGGCTTCCGGGTGTGTACAACCCGGGCGGGGATTAACCCTCTGTCTATCTTCTCAACAGCCGTCGGATTAGCGATTTCTTCGGTGCGGGCTTCTTTTCGAGCGCAATCCTGACCCTCTGATTCTTCCTGCCGGTCACCGTGAAACGCTTGCTCATATTCTGATAGCCCTGCTTGATGAAAGTCAATTCGTAGGTGATGCCGGGCCGAAAGCGCAGCTTGAGCGGAGACCGCCCGAAGACGCGGTTCTTGAGTTTGACCACCGCACCCTTGGGTTCGCTCTCNNGCTTGAGCAGAGCCTCCTCATCGTCCTCGGCTGGCAGTGGTTGAACTTCCGCGGCCAACGAATCGCTCTTGGCAGGTGGCCCAGCAGGATGAGGAGACGGTGGCGGCGTCGGAGACGGTGGCGGTGTTGCAGATGGTGGCGGTGTTGCAGATGGTGGCGGTGTCAGAGATGGTGTCGGTGTCGGAGGCGGCGTCAGTATCGGAGGCGGTTTCGGCGGCGACGGTGGGCGGGGTGCGGTCGACGGACGTGCAGCCACGCGCGGGCGTCGCGCAGGATTGCGCAGCCTCAGCCAAGCCAGCAGCGCAGCCAGCCCACCCAGCAGGGAAAGAATAGCGAGTCGACGCGACAGTCTCGATGGCTTATGTGGGGTGGGGGCCGGTGCAGCGGCGTGCACGGTGGGCAGGAGGTCTGGTATAACTGCCACGGTGGGCTGGGTGGGGCGAACCGGGCCTTCGTGCGGCTGAAAGACCTGGGAGGAGTCGTCGTCGAAGATGAGTTCCTCGCTGTCAAGTTGCAGCGCTTGCGAATCGTCTGTCTCAGGGGATTGACTGGCTGTCTTGGAGATGGTCGGCACGCCATCCAACTGCTGCAGCTCTGCCAGCCAGCGCTTGAGTTCGGTCTGACCCGCAGGCTTGAAAGTCGAGCGCTGCACGGTCTCGATGTCGACCAGCATCTCTTCCGAGCTCTGGTAGCGGTTGGCCGGTGAAGCCTGCATAGCTCGCAAGGTTATGCGCGCAAACTCGGGCGAAATATTCGGTGCGACTTCGGCGGGTGGCGCGAACTGGCACTGGCGCACACGCACCAGAGCCTCCAGATCGGTGGGGGCGTCGAACGGACGCCGCCCAGTGCCGAGAACGTACAGCACCGTGCCGAGAGAGAAGATGTCTGAACGCGCGTCCACCGCGGTGCCCGACGCCTGCTCGGGCGACATGAAGGCCAGCTTGCCTTTGATCACGCCGTGTCCGGTGTGCTCGCGCCGGCCCATGGCCTTGGCAATGCCGAAGTCGGTCAGCTTGACCTCGCCTTGCTCGCTGAGCAGTACATTGTGCGGGCTTACGTCGCGGTGGACGATACCCAGGGGCTGACCGTCGCGGGTCTTGGCGTGGGCGTAGCCGAGCGCCCGGCAAACCTCAGCGACGACATAGAGAGCCAGCTCAGGCGGAAGAGGGAATGAGCAGGCCCGGGCGCGATTCACGATCTGGTTGAGGTCCCAGCCCTCCACCAGCTCGAGCACGAGAAAATAGCGGCCGCGTGCGTGGCCGAGATCGAGAACCTGAACGATGTTGCTGTGGTTGAGGCTCATGGCGACGTGAGCCTCGTCGATCATCTGGTTGCGGAATTGCGGGTCGGCGAGCAGAGACGCCAGGATGCGCTTGAGCACGACCGGCCGTTCAAAGCCCTCAACCCCGCGCTGGCGACCGAGAAAGATCTCGGCCATACCGCCGTCGGCAATCTTGCGCGAGATATGGTAGCGGCCGCCTCCGGGCATCGCGGGTCCATTCTACTTGCCGAACATGACCCCTGCGGGAAGGATCTTGACCCGGTTTGGGGTGAGAAGCAGTGGGAACGCTTCGATGGACTTGTCTCCCTCAAGCACTTCTGTCGGAGTGTCCTTGGTGTCGTAGGTCATCGGGGTGGGTTTGCCCGAGAGCAACTGGGCGCGCAGGGTCTTTGCGTTGTCGCTGACGATGGCGATGGTCAAGCGCTTGGGGTCAAGATGCTTTCGAATGGCGCGGTCGACTTGGGCTTTGCTCATGCTGGGCAGCCGCGCCTTCAGCTCGGCCACGATGTCCTTGCCGTAGATAAGAGCGTCCATGGCATAGCCTAGGCGGCGCGACGGGTCCTGCGCCCACAGGTCCAGGTAGTGGAGCAGAAACTCGCGCGTGGCTTGCAAGCCCGCCGCTGGAATGCCTTCGCGTACCAACTTGTCCAGCTCGAACAGGGCGCCGCGGATGGCAAAGACTGTGGCTTGTGGTGCCACCGGGCGCAACCAGATCTCGAAATGTTGCGAGCGGCGTGCGATGTTGGTCAGCGGAAACGTGGTTGCGCCATCCTGGATGAAATTCTCGACATAGGCGTAGTCGCCGTAGTTCAGGCCGCGCTTCTGCCGCAACTCGATCATCAAGAGTCCGTTGAAGGTGCGGTGTTCGCCCAGGTACGAGCCGGCCAGATACAGGGGATAGAAGTCGTCGTCAGCGCGCGTGATGTCGAGCGGGTGGCCCATGGACACGGCGTTGGCGCGGGCGTCCTTTTCGACGATGAGTACCTGGCCGGCGTGCGCGGGGGACGGCGGAAGTTTCCTTTGCGGTTTGCCTTTGGCCGGCAGGGCGGAGAAGCGCGCCACCAACTTTTCGGGAAAGCCGTCGGGATACCCACCGGCTACACCTACGATCATGCGATCTTGGGTGAACATGTCGGCATAGAAGCGGCGGACGTCATCCAGGGTGATGGCCCGCAAGCCGGCGACCGTGCCGGCGCTGGGATGGCGGTAGGGATGGTCTTTGAACATGAGGGTGGCGAGAGCCTCTTTGCCCAGGTCTTCGTCGTCGTTGCCGCGCAGGGTTTTGCTGACGAAATCGAGCGCGTCCTGACGGTGTCGGGTGAAATCCTCTTTGGCAAAGCGCGGGGTCAAGATTTGCTCGGCCAGGAGATCGGCGAAGGCTTCCAGATTGTCGCGATGAACGGTGCCCTCGAAGACGAAAGCATCCTTGTCGCCATAGGTGTGAATCTCCGCCGCCATGGGATAGAGCGC
The DNA here is from genome assembly GCA_003157315.1 of Myxococcales bacterium. Next base: position 3,231 of record PMJE01000166.1, read on the forward strand.
GTCGAGGACTTCGGCCCAGGAACGACGTTGGGTTCCCGCCGCGCCGAGCATGGCCGCGGTCAAGTCGGCGAGGCCGTCCTTGCCTGTGGGATCGTCGGCCGCGCCCACCTGGAAGAGCAGGCGAATGGCAACCAGAGGATTCCCCGGCGAGGGCAACCTCACGCAGCGTGGCCCCTGGGACACCGAGGCGGCTCGTGCAGAGGACCGAGTTGCAGCAGCTGGCCGTCGGGAGGCGAGCGCGCCCGCCGCGGCAACGGCGATGGAAAGCAACATGATGGGTGTTCTCCGTCGGTTCACGGGGCTTCCGGTTGCAGGGTGACAACGGTGCGGTTCTGCGGGGTGAAGAAGCTGCGTGCCACGCGCTGCACGTCAGCGCTCTTCACCTGGGCTAGGCGGGCGAAGTATTCGTCGATGGCGGCGAGGCGGCCATCCAAGGCGAGAAACTCGGCCCCCACCAGGGCGATGTGGTCGGGGGTTGAGAGTTGTGTGGCAAAGGCGTAACGCGCGTGCGAGAGCACTTCACCCAGCGTCTTGCCGTCCACGCCCTCGGCTGCGATGCGCGCGATCTCTTTCTCGATGGAGGACTCCACGTAGGCCAGGTCCTCGGCCTGTTTCACCCGGGCCAGCACGAGAAACAGGTTGGGATCCACATGGCGCCCTTCGCCGCCCTCCAGGGTTTCCACCTTTTGCTCGTCGAGCACGAGCTGCTTGTGCAGGCGCGATCGTTCGGCAAAGAGTAGCTCGGCGAGGACTTCCAGCGCCGGTGCGTCGAGCGACTTGCTGGAAAAACCAGGCACGTGATAGCCCATGAACAGCATGG
>PMJE01000166.1:4132-12082 GCA_003157315.1 Myxococcales bacterium
CTGGTTGGGCATGTCTTCGATGTCGCGCAAGAACCCGATGGTGGTGTGCTTGTAGGTGTGCACCGCAAAGGCGTGGTCGTAGAGCTCCTCGGACATCTTCTGCAACGGATCGGAGGAGCCCTTGTTGTACTCGCCCAGAACTGCGCGGGCTTCTTTCTGGAAGGACGCCTCGTCGTATTGCAGATTGCGGAAGCGGTCAGCCTCGATCTCGACCACCTTTGCCAGCGCGGACTTGCCCGCCAGGATGTGGTACACGGTCATGTCCTCGGCGGTGAACGCGTTGGAGTCTGCACCCATGGCCTTGATTTCGGCGTTGTAGCGCTCGGTCGAGTAGCGTTCGGTCCCGCGGAACATCATGTGCTCGAAGAAGTGCGCGAAGCCGGACTTGCCCGGCTCGACCTCGTTGCGACTGCCGGTGCGCACCACCGAGTAGTAGGCCACCAGGCCGGGCGAATCATAGGGCACGACGAAGATGCGCAGGCCGTTGGCCAGGACCTTCTCGGTGATCGGAAAAGGAAAGGCAGACTTCTGCGAGGTCAAGCGCGTACCTCCTGGCCGCGGCGTGGGCCCGGCGGCGGTCGAAGAAGCGGTGAGCGTGGCGGCTGCCACGAGGGAGACGAGGAATCTCATGGACAACACAATCACGTCAGTGAGCGAAGCACAAAGGGCAGAATGCCTCCGTGCTGGTAGTAGGTCGACTCTTGTTGGGTGTCGATGCGCACGCGCACGGCAAAGTGGTCTTGCGATCCGTCGGGCCGGGTAATGCGGACAGCGATTTGCCGGTGGGCGGGCGGCGCCTCCAGGAAGTGGGGCAGGCCCAGGGTTTCGAAGACCTCCTCGCCGTCGAGGCCCAGACTGTGCGCGCTGTCGCCGGGCAGGAATTCCAGCGGCAACACGCCCATGCCCACCAGATTCGATCGGTGGATACGCTCGAAGCTCTCGGCCAGCACTGCGCGCACGCCGAGCAGGCGGGTTCCTTTCGCCGCCCAGTCGCGTGATGAGCCGCAGCCGTAATCGCGGCCAGCCAGCACGAGCAGCGATGTCTGGTCAGCCTGATACTTCATGGCCGCATCGTAGATGGGCATGATCTCGCGGCCGGGCAGATGCCGGGTGACCCCGCCCTCGGTACCGCGCGCCAGCAGATTCTTGATGCGAATGTTGGCAAAGGTACCGCGCACCATGACCTCGTGGTTGCCGCGACGAGCGCCGTAGGAGTTGAAGTCCTTGGGCTCGATGCCGAGCCCGACGAGATACCGCCCGGCTGGGCTGTTGGGTTTGATCGAGCCAGCGGGCGAAATGTGATCGGTGGTAATGCTGTCGCCGAGCACCGCCAGCACGCGCATGTCGCTCAACTCGGCGACCGCGCTCGGGGTGGCAGGCATGTCTACGAAATAGGGCGGATGCTTGACGTAGCTTGAGGCTTCATTCCATGCGTAGGTCGCACCTTTCGCAACCGGAATGTCGCGCCACTGGGAGTCGCCGTAAAACACCGTGGCGTAGGCCTGCTTGAACATGGCGGGTTTTACCGTCGCCAGCGTGGCTCCAATCTCGGCCTGCGANNGCAAAGGCCACCACCAGCGGCGGTGAAGCCAGGTAGTTAGCGCGCACTTCAGGATGCACACGGCCCTCGAAGTTGCGGTTGCCGGAAAGGACCGAAGCCACCACCAGCGAGCGTTCTTCGATGGCCTGGGAAATCGGCGCAGCCAGCGGCCCAGAGTTGCCGATGCAGGTCGTGCAGCCGTAGGCCACTACGTAAAAGCCGAGCGTCTCTAGATGGGGTAGCAGGCCCGCCGCTTTGAGGTAGGCGGTTACTACCTGCGATCCCGGCGCCAGCGACGTTTTCACCCAGGGTTTGCTGGTCAGGCCGCGTTCCACGGCCTTCTTGGCCAGCAGGCCCGCGGCCATGAGCACCGACGGGTTGGATGTGTTGGTGCAACTGGTGATGGCAGCCAGTACCAGCGAGCCGTGCTGCAGGCTGGGATGAGCGGCAACGCCAGACGGGGTCTTGGCTGCATCGGGCTTGCTAGGTCTGCACAGCGAGGGCAAAGCGGTGGCAAAGGACTGCTTGAGCTGCGACAGCGAGACCCGCTCTTGCGGACGGCGTGGTCCGGCCAGGCACGGCTCGATGCTGGCCAGGTCGAGCTCAACAACCTTGGTGTACTGAGCTTCGGGTGCATCGGCCGTCGCGAACAGGCCCTGCTCGCGGCAGTAGGCCTGCACTAGCGCGATGGATTCCTCGGACCGGCCCGTGAACCGCAGATAGGCCAGGGTTTCTTCGTCGATGGGAAACAGCGCGCAGGTGGCACCAAATTCAGGCGCCATGTTGGCAATTGTCGCGCGGTCCGCCAGCGACAGCTTGGCAATGCCTGGACCGAAGAACTCGACGAACTTCCCCACCACGCCCAGCTTGCGCAAGACCTCAGTCACCGTGAGCACCAGGTCGGTGGCCGTGGCACCCTCGGGCAACGCGCCCGCCAGCCGGACGCCGACGACCTGCGGAATCAGGAGAGGCATGGGCTGACCCAGCATGGCGGCCTCGGCNNCATGGTGGTGTGCGAGTCGGTGCCTACCAGCGTGTCGGGGTAAGCCTGCATGACGTCGGGGCGCTTGGGATCGGCAACGGTGAACACTACCCTCGCCAAGTGCTCAAGGTTGACCTGGTGGACAATGCCCGTGCCAGGCGGCACGACGGCTAGGTTGCGAAAGGCGGATTGGCCCCAGCGCAAGAAAGCGTAGCGCTCGTAGTTGCGCGCAAACTCGATCTCGCTATTGCGCGCCAGGGCCTGCGGATGGCCGTATTCATCCACCTGCACCGAGTGATCGATGACCAGTTCCGCCGGCAGGAGGGGATTGATGCGGGTTGCATCGCGGCCCATACGTTGGCTGGCGGTGCGCATGGCGGCCAGGTCCACCACCGCGGGCACACCGGTGAAGTCCTGCATGAGCACCCGTGCTGGCATAAAGGCGATCTCGCATGCAGGCTCGGCCTCCGGCTGCCAGCGCGCCACGGCCTCGATCTGCTGGCGGGTAACCGAGACTCCGTCCTCGCGTCGCAGTAGGTTTTCGAGCAGGATCTTCAAGGAAAACGGCAGCCGATCGAGCGGCAAGCCGACGGCTTGCATTGCGGCCAAACGGAAAATCTCGAAGCTGCGGTTGCCAACCCGCAACGCGGAGCGAGAGCTGAATGAATCCAACATGCTGGTAGTGCTAGCAAAGCGGCGCGGCTGCGTCGACAGGGCGGTTATTGTCCAGTGCTCTTCGGCGCATCTGGGCCGGATCCCGGCTTGGGCGCGGCCGCATACTCCTCGAGCTTTCGGTACAGGGTCTTGCGGTCCAGGCCCAGACGCAAAGCCGCGCGCGTCTTGTTGCCGCCCTCGGCATCGAGCACACGCTCGATATACTCACGTTCGAGTTGGTCCAGGGTCAGCCCCTGGGCCACCGCGGTGGACAGGCGGTCCTGGCTCTTGCGTTGCCGGGTGACTGGCGGCAGATCGTCGGGGCCAATCAGCTCGCCCTCGGCCAGCGCCACCGCACGTTCAACCATGTTCTCCAACTCGCGCACGTTGCCGGGAAAGGTATAGGCGAGCATGACCTTCTTGGCATCCTCGCTGAAACCACGCAGGGTCTTGCCGGCCTGGGCGGCGGAGCGGGCCAGGAAGTGCTCGGCCAGCGGCAGAATATCCTCGCCGCGCGCGCGCAACGGGGGCAGATGGATCTGCACGACATTGAGCCGGTAGTAGAGGTCTTCGCGCAGTTGTCCCTCACGCAGATAGGTCGCCAGATCACGATTGGTGGCGGCGATCACCCGCACGTCCACGCGCTCGACCTTGTTGGTGCCGAGCGGCCGCACCTCGCCGTCCTGCAGGACGCGCAGCAACTTTGGTTGCAGCGAAAGCGGCATCTCCGCGATTTCGTCAAGGAACAGGGTGCCGCCGTCAGCCTCCGCGAACAGCCCCTGGCGATCGGTGCGCGCAGTGGAGTGGGCGCCGCGCGCGTAGCCGAAAAGCTCGCTTTCCAACAGGGTTTCCGGGATAGCCGAGCAATTCACGGCCACGAAGGGGCGTGACTTGCGCGGACCGTGGGCGTGGATGGCGCGCGCCACCAGCTCCTTGCCGGTGCCCGAATCGCCGGTGACCAGCACGCTGGCGGGCGAGCCGGCCATGCGACGGATGAGACTGAAAACCTCCTGCATGGCGGGCGAGCGACCGATGAGGTTGTCCAGCCGTTCGCGCCGGTTGACCTCTTCGCGCAGGCGCACGACCTCCGAGCGCAGCGCGCGCCCCGCCAGCGCGTTATTGATAGTGACCAAAAGCCGATCGGGCTCGAATGGCTTGGTCAGGAAGTCGGACGCTCCCAGCTTCCATGCGCGGAAGGCCGTGTCATTTGTTCCGAATCCAGTGATGATGACAACGCAGAGAGAGGGTTCGACGGCGAGAACCTCGCGCAACAGATCCAGTCCATCGAGATCGGGCATCTTCACGTCGGAAACCACCAGGTCGACGCCGCCCCGCTTGACGCGCTCCAGGCCGGCGCGGCCCCCGGCGGCGACCTCGACAGCGAAGCCTTCCCGTTCCAATTCTTCTTTGAGATAGTCGCGCGTGGCCGCGTCGTCATCGACCACCAGGATGACGGCTCGGGGCAGCCCGCTGGCCGCGGAAACGGTATCGTTCGTGCTCGTGGGGCTGGCCATGCTGCGCAGGGCGCTCCGTCACGCGGAGGCCCAGCTAGGCAATCCTTGCCCATCCATGGTCGATGAGCAAGCGCCCTGATGGTTGGTGCTATCTCACCGCCTCGATTGTTCTGCGTTCTCGACAACCGGCGCGGGCGTGTCGCCGTCCGCCCGGGGCGGTTCAACCACGCTGCCCACGGGCAGAAATACGCGCAGCACAGCGCCGCCACGGGGAGCGTCGTCGACCTCAATCCAGCCCTCGTGATCCTTGACGATGCCCTTGCTGACCGCCAAGCCCAGCCCGCTGCCCTGGCCAGGGTCCTTGGTGGTGAAGAAGGGTTCGAAGATTTTGTCGCGATCCGCGACGGGAATGCCGGGGCCGGTGTCGCTGACTTGCAGCATGAGATAGGGCGAAGGTGGCGAAAGCGCCAAACCCTCCTTGCGTCGAACTACCTGTTGCAAGTCAATGGTCAGGCTGCCGCCGTCCTTCATGGCGTGAATCGCATTCATCACGATGTTCAGGCAAACCTGCTGGATCTCGTCGGGGTCGCCGGGAATCGGACGCAGCTCTGGCGCGTCCTGCACGCTCACCTCGATGTGTTGGCGCTTGACCAACTCCTCCACGAAGCCGAGCGCCTCGCGCACCACCCGGGTGACGTCCACCTCGGTCAGACTGGGTCGGCTCTTGCGTGAAGCATCCAGCACCTGGCGGATGATCTTGGCGATGCGCCCGACCTGATCGGTGATGATGGTGGCGTTTTTCTGCACCTCGGCCGGATCGTCGGGACGCTTGGCCAGGGTGCGGGCGCGGCCACCGATCACATTGAGTGGCGTGCCCACTTCGTGCGCGATCTCGGCCGCGACTTGGCCCACGGTGGCCAGTTTTTCGGCGCGGCGCAGGTGCATCTCCATAGCCTGGCGGGCCGCGGTGGCCCGAGCCCCCTGTTCGCGGGCCTCGCGCAGATAGTTCATCATCTTGTTGAATTGGCCGGCAAGACTGCCGATCTCGTCGTCGCGGCCGGGTAGCACCGCGCGGGTCAGGTCACCCTGGGCCACGGCGTCGATGGCCTCGATCAGCCGGCGCAGCGGATGCACTACCCGCCGGNNGGCCTCGATCAGCCGGCGCAGCGGGTTCACCACACGCCGACGCAGCGTCAAGTAGAGCAGGACGCCGAAGGCGAGAATCCCGAGGACGAGAAAAGGCAGCAGGCGCCAGCCGGTTCCCATGACTTCGGCCGTGATGAAGCTGCTGTCGCAGACCAAGCCAAGAAATGCGCTGGTCTGGCGATCCGGCGCACCGGGCTGGGCGCTGTGCAGGGGAATCGCCATGGCGTAGAAAAGCGGCATCCCGGCCGGTTCGAAGAGCTGGCCCACCGGTGCGTCGAGCCGGCTCGCCTGGTCCACCAGTCCGGCCCAAAAGTTGTTGGGGCGCTGTGTGCCCCAGGCGACGGTTTCCAGACGGAACTGGCCCAGCCGCGCGTTGGCCGAAGCCACGCGGGCAGGCAGAAGTGTGCCTGCCTCATCAGGGGTCAGCGGTTCAATCCCTGCTGCCAGCGCATCAGCCATGGCATGGGCTTCACCATCCAGCTTGCGCACCTGGTCGGCGCGCAAGACGGCCAGCACCGCCCAGATCGCGCAAGCCAGCGCTGCTGCCATGAGCAGCGTGGTAACGATGGCGACTCGCGGGCCGAGCTTCATTACGGGGATGAATTATAGTACGGTTCGCTCTTCTCAACCTGGGAGGTATCTCCATGCGTCGAACGCCGAGTTTTCTGATGTTCCTGACGATCGCTTCCGTTATCGCGCCTGCCGTGGCTCTGGCCCAAATCACTCCGCCCTCCGAGCCGACCTCGACAGCCAAGTTCACCGGAGCCACGACTGGCAGCGGCCGCGGCTTTGGGCTTGGCGCGGTCGCGTTCTTTCAGCCGTTTGCCGGCGGCGTCTCCAACACTGTCCCGAACCTCCTGCTGACTTGGGGAAATGCGGGCGGCCAATTCCACGTCGAGGGACTCTTTGGCCTGTATCACAATGCTGGCACTGATTTCGACCTAGCGGCGCGAGGTTGGTACCACCTTCACGCGACCTCTTCAGCCGACTTCTCAGTGGGGGCCGGGCTGGGGTTCACAAGAAGGAGAAACAACCTTCCTGCAGGCGAGACCAGCGCTCAGTGGGACTTTGAGATGGAAATCGGCGCGGAGATCCGGGCGTTTATCGTTTCCAACGTAGCGCTGCTGGGCTCGCTGGGAATGGGAATCTACGTTCCAGACACGGGCAATACCGTCCTCAACATCTCAGGCAACCTGACCGGCACGATCGGCGTCGCATACTACTTCATGTGATGAAGGACCAGCGCAGCGCTGACGAGCCAGATTTCGTAGTTGTCCGCGGCGCGCGCGAGCACAATCTCGATATCGACGAGCTGGCCATCCCCAAGCGCCAGCTCGTCGTGNNTCGCTGTCGTCCTACGCGCGCCAGTTTCTCGGCCAGTTGGAAAAACCCAAGTACGACCAGATCCGCGGTCTGTCTCCCACCATCGCGATCGAGCAGAAGTCCGCATCGTCCAACCCGCGCTCAACCGTCGGCACGGTCACTGAGATCTACGACTACCTGCGCGTGCTTTACGCGCGGGCCGGCGAGCAACGCTGCCACCTATGCGGGGGCGAGGTGGCGGCACGTTCCGCGGCTGAAATCGTCGAGGAATTGCTGGCCCTGCCGGCGAAGACCCGAGTGACCCTGCTGGCGCCCAAGGCGGCCAATCGCAAGGGTGAGTTTCGCGAGATGTTCGAGGAGGCGCGCAAGGCCGGCTTTGCGCGCGCCCGGGTGGACGGGGTGGTCCAGCGTCTGGAAGAGTTGAAGGCGCTGGACAAGAAGAAGCGGCACACGGTGGAAGTGGTGGTGGACCGACTGGCCCTGGAAACAAGCCAGCGCGCGCGCCTGAACGACTCGGTCGAGACCGCCCTGCGCGCCGGCAGCGGGACCGTGCTGGTCGAGGTCGAGGGCGAAGATCAGGTGCGCGCCTACAGCGAGGAGCGCGCGTGCCCAAACTGCGGCGTGGGCCTGCCCGAGCTTTCGCCTCCGTCGTTTTCCTTCAACAGCCCGCTCGGCATGTGCGTGGATTGCAACGGGTTGGGCTCCAAGCTGGAAGTGGATCCAGACCTGGTGGTGCCCAACCCGAACCTTTCTCTTCTCCAGGGTGCCATCGAGCCCTGGGGCGAGCGCCTGGCGCGCGACGACGGCTGGACCTCGCGCATCGTCGAGGGGTTGCGACGCGAGTTCGGCAT
>PMJE01000325.1 GCA_003157315.1 Myxococcales bacterium
TAGAAGTGGACCACATAGGCCAGGTTCGTGGAAGTGGTGACAGGATCGGCGGCGGCCGTGTCGGGCTTCTGGTCCCATTGCGGAGTGCCGAGGAAGATGATGTTGTCAGGATCGTTGGCACGGATCGCTGCTATGACCGCTTCATGATAGGTCTTGACGGTGGCCCAGGCCACGGTTGGTTCGTTCCAGGGCTCATACATGATGTTGGGAGTGCTGCCATACTTGGCGGACATGCTGCCAAAGAAGGTTGCAGCTGTGGTTTGTTGAGAGGCGCCGCCCCCGTGCCAGTCGATTATCGCGTATATGCCGTTGGCGATGGCAGCGTCGAGCACGGCCTCGAGGCGGGCCAACCCCGAAGTGGCATTCTGGGGCAGAATGGGGACTCGAAGAATGGCGCAGTCAAAGTCCTTGGCAAGGTGGCCAACCGCGGATGCATTGTAGAATTGCCTCCCCTGTTGAGACCAATCGTACATCGACATTCCATGCAGCGTGACCGGATTACCGTTCTGATCGACGATCTTGTTCCCGGAAACCTTGAGCTGTCCGTGCACGCCGACGGGTGTCCCCGACGGCGCTGTGTTGGTTCCTGTTGTGCCGCCGGCTCCTGTCACACCGCCGGCTCCTGTCACACCGCCGGCTCCTGTCACACCGCCCATTCTCGTCGCACCGCCGGCTCCTGTCGCACCGCCAGTTCCTGTCGCACCGCCCATTCTCGTCGCACCGCCGGATCCTACCGCACCGCCAGTTCCTGTCGCACCACCGGATCCTGTCGCACCGCCGGTTGGCGTCGCGCCACCCGTGCCTGTTGCTCCGCCTGTGCCCGCCCTACCGCCCGCGCCCGTCCCTCCCTTGCCACCTAGACCGCCAGATGCCGTCACGCCACCGGAGGTAGTCGCGCCACCCGAGGTAGTCACGCCACCCGAGGCAATCACGCCACCCGAGCCGATCCCGCCCGCCGAACTGACACCACCAGAGGCATTCCCCGTCATGCCTCCCGTTTCAGCTGCGCCCCCGGTTCCCATCGCGCCTCCAGCTTCGCTAGCGCCCCCACTGCCTACGGTGCCTCCCTGACCTTCCGCGTCCACGATGCTGCCAGTTTCCGACGAGCATGCGCCAAGGGCGAGCCCCAAGATGGAGAGGAGCGTCCAGCGTGTCATCGTAGTTCCGCCTCGTGTCATGACTTCTCCTTGTAGCGTTTTCTGAGAACCCAACTTGAGGGATAATGTAGGGACTTGGTCAGAACCTTCTACGAAACGGTGAGGCGCTGATCAGACCTATAGCGACGTGCGTCGCAAGGTTCCTGTCCCGGCCCGCCGGCCTCGGCTTCCGGATCACACCCGGAAGAGGTCGGTGCTCAAGTACTTCTCGCTCTGGCGTGCAAGGATCGTCGAGCGCCGCTGAGAGATCAAGCCGAACCAGGCCGGTAGTCGAAGAACCCGCGCCGCTTGATTACCTCGGCGATTTCCGGAGGCACCATGTCCTCCCAACTCGCGTCGCCGTTCTTGATACGGCGAAGGACCTCGGGCGTGAAGATGTGGAGGATCTGCGGATCGTAGTTCTCCAGCTGCACGATTGAGCCGCGGTCCACCAGGTAGCCGAATAGTTTGTGCAGCTCAGGGGCCACATCCAGGCTCGACACGGTGTTGAGCTTCTGGCTGGCCGGATCGAGCCACGGATACACGTAGACGGTCAGGTTCTTCTGGAAGAGCTGGCCAAACGCTTCCAGAATGCCGCCGCCCAGACCGGCGTAGTACTTCTCATCGAGCAGCGGAATCAGGCTGCCCGCGCCCAAGACGATGGCGATGGCCTCCGGGGTGCAACGACGCAGATAGGTGGCCAGACGGAAGTATTCGAAGTAGTCCGAGATGAGCACCGTCTTGCCTGCGGCCGCCAGCACATCGGCGCGCGCGAGGAAATCTCGCGGATCGATCTCGCCCTCCTCGGTGAGAAGGTTGCGCATGGTGATTTCCGCCAGCTCGACGATCTCGCCATCGGGCTGGCCCAAGGCCTTGGCAAAACTCGCGCGCGCGCAATCCAACATGTTGATGTTGACCTTGGTCACGGGCCGGAAGGTGCCGCGCTCCACCAACACGGGCTTCTTGTGCAAAACCTCGCTCGGCTGCAACACCTCACCCTTGGCGCTGAACATGGCTGCTTGCGACAGCCCGAGCTGCACCAGCTTCAGGCTCATCAGGCGGTTGTCGACGTGCCGAAACTCGATGCCCGAGAACTCGATCATGTCGATCTCAATGCGCCGAGTGGACAGATTGTCGAGCAACGACTCGATCAGCAGCTCGGGCTCGTGGTGCAGGAAGAAGGCGCCATACATCAGGTTCACGCCCGCCGCGCCCAGCGCCTCCTGCTGTAGCTGCGCTTCCCCGTCGAGCATACGCACATGCAGAACGATCTGGCTCTCCTCGTCGCGAGGATGGCTCTGGAACTTCAGCCCCATCCAGCCGTGGCAGTCTTTGTCATTGCGAAAGCTCTTGGCTGCCACGGTGTCGGCGAACACGAAGAACGCGGTGGTGTCACCGCGGGCCGCGCTCAAGCGGGTCAGGTTCTTCTCATGTTCGTAGTCGAGCATGCGCTGCAGCCGCTCGCGCGACACATAGCGCTCGGTGTGGCCGTAAATTGCGTCGCTGACCGCCATGTCGTACGCCGAGGTGCTCTTGGCGATGGTGCCCGCCGCGCCGCCCACACGGAAAAACCAGCGCGCCACCTCCTGACCAGCGCCGATCTCGGCAAAAGTCCCGTAGCGGCTCTCATCCAGGTTGATGTAGAGCGCCTTGCGGTGGGTGTCGAGCCGGTCGGCGCTCTGGAAATCGCGGGTAGTTGAAACCATGGCTTGTGTCGATCTCAGGCTACCATGTTCGTGGGCAAGGCCTAGTCGCGTGGGGAGCCCGCCGGCTTCGCCGGCGGCGCACCATCGCGGGAGGGTATGGCGAGGCCGAGCGAAGCGAGCGGGGTGGGGGCATAGGCGTTAAGCGGCCGACCAGCGGAAGCCCAAGCATTCCGCCCCCTCGCCCCGCGAAGCGGGGAGAGGGTTGGGGAGAGGGGCCGTGCCAGGCCGGACCCCTCGTCCCAACCTTCTCCCCGGCGGACCGGGGAGAAGGGGTCATAGCTCTCTCCGTCAGGCCGCGCTTAATGCCTATGGGAGGGAGGGATGGGTTGGGTACAGCGCAGTCCA
>PMJE01000397.1 GCA_003157315.1 Myxococcales bacterium
GCCAAGGGAGGCAGCGGCGGTGGAGGAGGCGGCACGGGCGCCAAGGGAGGCAGCGGCGGTGGAGGAGGCGGCACGGGCGCCAAGGGAGGCAGCGGCGGTGCGGCTGGTGGGACAGCCGCGGGAGGTGCTGGCAGCGGGGCCGGCGGTACAGCCGCAGGAGGCAGCGGCGGCGACACCGGCACGTCCACCGGAGCTTGCGTCTGCAGTCCCCCCGTTTGCGTGTTGCCGGATTGTCTGAAGAATCTCGGTGCCGACTGCGTCGAAAGCGGGAGCTGTGCCATGCAGGCGGACTTGATCACTGGCAGCTCGAACACCTGCTACGACAACGGAGTAGTCGAGATCATGATCCATGACGTGGATACTGATGACAGAACCCTGACCGTGAAGAAGGATGGCTCAGTCTGCTTCTCCACTGCGTTCAACGGGAACGACGTATATACAACCCTGGGTTCAATTACTGTGAACGACGCATCAGGCACGACCGTTGCGAGCGTGAAGTACGATGATTCCGGCACCTTCTTCTTGGTCACTTGCACGGGTGGTCCGCAAGTGCCGCTTGATCCGTCTTGCGGGGACGTCTGGCCAGTATCCGGGTTGATGGGTTCACACTGCGAGGAGGGAGGCTGCACCCCGTAGCCGTAGCCCTTCGGAAGATTCCGGGCCGACCCAAGGGTCGGCGTGGGTCGCGTGTGCGAGCACGTGAAAGCTAGAGCGAGGATGCACCTGTGGAGGCAAAGCGGGTCTTCTTGCCATTGCGTGGAGTCAGGCAGCTCGCCAATGGCAGCTGTGAAGCCGTAGATAGCAATCCCCAATTCGTCTGCCACGTGTCGCCTTTGCCGCGCGCCGGCTGGCACATTCTGTGCGTATGCGCTGGCTTTCTCCCTGGTAACCGAGGTGGAACCGGAGGTCTTGTTGCTCGACGAGATCTTGAGCGTGGGCGACGAGTTCTTCCAGCGCAAGAGCCAGGAGCGGCTACAGCAGATCATGCGCCGAGGCGCAACCACGGTGATCGTCTCGCACAACCTAGACCACCTGGTCTCGNNCCGCGCCCTAGTGTCTCTGTGTGGAATAGCTAACTTTCGTCGACGCTCCAGCGAGATGCTGGTTAATCTTGGGACCATGTATCCGCTCCGTGCCAACGGTGCGCAATCCATCTTCGCCCAGTTGGGGCCGACCAACACCGGGAAGACCCATCGTGCGGTCGAGCGGATGCTGCAGCACGGAAGCGGAATGATCGGCCTGCCTCTGCGCCTGCTGGCGCGCGAGGTGTACGACCGGGTGACCGCGCGGGTGGGCGAGGGGGCAGTGGCCCTGGTCACCGGGGAGGAGAAGCGTGTGCCGCCGCGGCCGCGCTACTGGGTCTGCACGGTCGAGGCCATGCCGGCAGAGCGTGAGGTGGATTTCGTCGCCATCGACGAAATCCAGTTGTGTGGCCACCGCGAGCGCGGTCATGTGTTCACCGATCGGCTGTTGCACGGACGCGGCCGGCAGGAAACTTGGTTCCTGGGCGCCGACACCATACGACCTATCCTGGAGCGCTTGGTGCCCACCGCGGTCATTGATCGGCGGCCACGCCTATCACGCCTGCTGGGTGCGGGCGCTCTGCCGCTGCGTGGACTCCCTCCGCGTACCGCGGTGGTTGCCTTCTCGGCTGGCGCCGTGTACCGACTGGCCGAACGGCTGCGTGTGCGGCGGGGCGGCGCCGCGGTGGTTCTCGGCGCTCTTTCACCGCGGGCGCGCAACGCGCAGGTGGCTCTTTACCAGGCTGGTGAAGTCGACTATTTGGTGGCGACGGACGCGATCGGGATGGGCCTCAATATGGACGTGGATTGCGTGGCGTTTGCCGAGCTGTGCAAGTTCGACGGCCGGCAGACACGCGAGCTGGACGAAGCCGAGCTGGCGCAGATCGCAGGGCGGGCTGGACGGCACCACAACGATGGTCGCTTCGCCACGCTGGCGCCACTGCCGCCACTGCCGGCTGCGGTCGGCCACGCCATCGAAGACCATCGTTTCCCGGTGCAGACGCGCATCCTCTGGCGCAGCCACGATCTCGACACCAGCTCGGTGGACGCCCTCGCGGCGTCGCTGCGCCAACGACCCTTTGCCGCTTGCCTGGAACTTCAGGACGAGGCCGAAGACGCGCACGCGCTGGCGCGGCTGCGGCAAGACGGCGAGGTGATGGCCCACGCGCGGGATGCTGGCAGCGTCGGCCTGCTCTGGGAGATCTGCCAGATTCCTGACTATCGCCAGTTGCAGCTCGACGACCATTTCCAGCTTCTGCGCGCGGTGTTTCTGCAACTTCAGGGCCCGCGCCAGCGATTGGACGCGGACTGGATCCGACGCCATGTCGACCCGCTCGACGATGCCCAAGGCGATATCGACACCCTGCTGGCACGCATGGCCTTCATCCGAACCTGGACCTACATCACACACCACACGCGCTGGGTGAACGACGCCCGGGCATGGCAGGAACGGGCGCAGGCCATCGAAGATCGCTTGAGCGATGCCTTACACGATCGGTTGGTAGCGCGCTTCGTAGACCCCACATCTCGCCGTACGCGCTCGCGCGGGCCGCGCGACGGGTCCTTGGGCCAGCAACTGCGCGCTCTGCTGCCGCTGGCCGAAACGCGGCGTGAGGACGCGGACGCAAGTGCGGCGATTTCGCGCTGGATCGATGGGTTGGTGGAGGCGGCGCACGAGCGCTTTCGCTTGGACGATGCGGGTCGCATTCTGGACGGCGACCGGGTGCTGGCGCGGCTGGCCGCGGGAGTGGATCGCTTGCGGCCCGAGATCACGCTGCTGGTGGACGATATCCACGCTGGCCAACGGCTACGCCTGCATAGGCGGCTCCTGGCTTGGACGCGCGACTGGGTGGCAGAGTTGCTGGCGCCCGTGCGTGACGAGCGACTGGCCAGTCTGGGACCTGCCGGGCGTGGGCTTGCCTATCAGCTCGAACAGGGGCTGGGCACGGTATTGGTCGCCAATGCGCGCGAGCAGGTGCACGCATTGGCGCCACACGATCGCAGCGCGTTCGGCCGCGCCGGCGTGCGCGTGGGGCAGCATGTGGTGTTTTCCGCCAAGCTGCTGCAACCCTCGGCGTTGCGCGCGCGCACGCTGCTTTGCCAGGCCGAGATCGGCCGCCGGCTCGAACAGCCGAGATCCGACGCCGCGTCGTTTTTGCCCAGTTCCGAGGTAGGCGACGCAACTTATGCAGGCATGGGATTCCCGGTAATTGGGGGCCGTGCGATTCGGGCGGATCTGGTGGAAACCGTCGCCAAACGGGTGGCCGCCAGCGCCCGCCCAGCAGAAATTGCGCGGCGCTTGGGCTGCTACCCCGACGAGGTCGAGCCCATTCGGCGGGCCTTTGGACTGTCACGCGGGCGTTCGCGTCGCTGAAACAGCGCTATGGCACCGGCGCCGCAACTCCGTTGTCGACGGGAAGGTGCACGCGAAAGACACTGCCTTGGCCAAGCTCGCTTTCGACTTCGATTCGGCCCCCATGCGCGCGCACCAACATTGCGGTGATGTAGAGCCCCAGGCCCAGGGCTTCGCGCTGGCTGCTGTCGCTGGTCCGCGAGCTGCGCTTGAATAGGTGGGGCAAATCCTGCCGGGGAACGCCGACCCCGTGGTCGCTGACGGTAATGCTGACCAACCCATCGGCGCAGCTTGCATGCACGAAGACCTCGTCGGGCGCCTTCGAGTATTTGAGCGCGTTGCTGAGCAGGTTCACCAGAATGCGTTCCAGCCGGTCGGGATCGGCGGGAAGGGACGGCAGGCGTGGCTCGAAAGACAGCCGCACACGCTGCGTGGGCAGGGTTTCCGCCAGACGGTCAACCAGTTCGGTGATGAAGTTTTGCACGTCGATGGGTTTCCGAAGAAGCTGGATCCGGCCGGTTTCGAGACGAGCCGAATCCACCAGGTCCCGGATCATGCTGGCCAGGCGCTGGCCGTTGGCGATGATGGTGGCCACACGTTTGGCATGGCGATCCCCTGGCGCAAGCGATCGTTCCAGCATCTGGGCCTGCAGAAGCAAGGCAGACAGAGGCGTGCGCAGATCGTGCGACACCATGCGGACCAGGTCATCGCGTTGCTCCTGCACCTGCTGCAGAGCTGTGAGGTCGACCAAGCTGACAACCACCGCGTCCACTTTGTCGTCTGCTCCTCTCACGGGAATTGCACTGACCGACACTGAACGCCGTCCGTGCGGAGGCGGGCCGTCCAGAATCAGCACCTCATGGTACACGGCCTCACCGCGTAGGGCGCGCGCGCTTGGTTGCTGCTCGGGCGCGACTGGCTTGCCGTCGGTGGTCAGCACCCTCATGCCGCGCAGGCGTTCTTCGGTCGGCACGCCGGCTTGGTCACTGGGCAGCCCCAGCAGTCTCTCGGCCGCTGGGTTGAGGCGCTGGATCCTTCCGTCGGGTGCATAGAGCACCAGGCCATCAGGCATGACCGCAATCGCCGCGTCCATCAGGCGCAGCTCCATGGTGAGTTTCTGGTCCACCGGATCCCTTTCCGCGCCAGAATTTTGCTGCGCAAGTGCCAACACAGCAAATATAGCCGCGGGCGGCGGCCGTGCAACCGCCNNTGCTCGAAGCCCTCAAGGGCCAGGGCAGCCAGTTGACCAAGGCCGATGCGGTCGCGAAGTCCGGCCTCCCGGTGCCGGTCGTTGAGGATGCGCTGGGCGGCTTGCTCAAGGAATTCCGCAGTCATGTCGCAGCCACCGAGAGCGGCGAGCTGATCTACCAGTTCGATCCGTCTTTCACGCGCAGAGATGCGGTGCGGTTGCGCGAGAAACTGGCCAAGCTGGGCAATGCGCTGTGGAGAGGGTTCACTTTCCTATTCAAGATCTCAATCGTGACGACGCTTGTCGCGTACTTTGTGTTGTTCGTCGTAATGCTGATCGC
>PMJE01000196.1 GCA_003157315.1 Myxococcales bacterium
GTGCGCCGTCGAGGAAACCGGCAGAAACTCGGTGAGCCCCTGAATTATGCCGAGGACGATGGATTGGGCGATAGTCAAAGTGGGCTGAGCATACTAGCTATTTCACACAGAGGCACAGAGGACGCAGAGGCGGATGAGGAAAGGGTTTCGGCTCTGCACATCCCAGGTCCTTCTTCTCATCCGCCCTCTGCGACATCTGTGCCCTCTGTGAGAACCAGCTAGCTTCCGCCTTTGTCACTCATTTCACCGGAGCTCACGCGATGGACTCGGCCGGCCTCGTCGCGCACCAGTAGGGCGCCGCTGTCGTCGATATCGGTCGCGATTCCCTCAACCCTGGCCCCATCGCGATCGATGCGACACACGCGACCGAGATCGGCATGGCGACGCCATTCCTGCAAGCCCGCCGCGGGTCCGCGGACCAAGAAATCGTCATAGATAGGCTCGAACGCGGCCAAGAAATCAACAAGCAACTTGGCGCGGTCGCAGGCGCGCCCAAGCGCCAGGCGCAGCGATGTCGCGCGTTGGGCGAGGTCAGGAGGAAATTCTTGGCCGTTCACGTTCAAGCCGATGCCCACAACGACGTGGCGAACCTCCTCGCCGCTGGTCGCCATCTCGGTCAGGATGCCGGCTGCCTTGCGGAACTCGCCCGCCGCAGGAACCAGTAGATCGTTGGGCCAGTGCAGGCGCGGTGTGACCCCGGCTGCGGTCAGCGTGCGCGCCAGGGCTGCGCCGGCCAGCAGGGTGAGAGGTGCGACTTGGCGGGCGGGCAGGGCAGGGCGCAGCAGCAGGGAGAGGTACAGATTCTGTCCCGGCGGCGAGTGCCATGAGCGCCCCAGCCGGCCACGGCCCGCCGACTGGCTGTCGGCCACGATCACGAAACCCTCGGCCGCGCCCGCAGCTGCGCGAGCACGAGCCACGTCATTGGTCGAAGCGCAGGCAGGGAGGAACTCGTAGGCTCGGCCCAAGCAGCGGGTTCGCAGACGCCGTAGCATCACCCTTGGCGTCAGGTCGCTTTCGGCCAAGGGGTTCGGGCTCACACGCCTTGCCCGGCCCTGTGATCGTGTGATAGCCGCTGGAAATCGTGACCGTGGGCGAAGGTGATCGCTCCGGCCACGACCACGACCACGAAAACGACTACCTCTACGACCACCGCCGATCGCCATGATTGGGTGCGCGACTTAATCATGGAAAGGCCTCCACTTCTCACGTCGTCTGTGCCGCCGGGTTGATCTCAATGTCCAAGGACAGGTCAACCGCAGGCGCCGAGTGGGTTAGCGCGCCCACGGAAACCAGATCAACGCCTAGCCGGGCAAGCTCAGGGATGCGCGCCAGGGTCACGCCACCCGAAACTTCCACCAGCGGACGGGGCTTGACTGCGCGGATCCGGACCATGGCTTTCCCCAGATCCGTCTCAGTGAAATTGTCGAGCAGAACGATGGCTACGCCTGCGGCCAGGGCTTCGTCGAGCTGGGCTAGGTTGTCCACCTCGACCTCGATGTTCAGGCTGTGGGGCACCCGGCCCTTGACTCGGCGCACCGCGTCGGTGACCGATCCTGCGATGGCCACGTGGTTGTCCTTGATGAGAACGCCCGAGCCCAGGTCGAGGCGGTGGTTGCTGGCCCCGCCCATGCGCACGGCGTATTTTTCGAGCAGGCGAAAGCCCGGAGTGGTTTTGCGCGTGTCGGTGATGCGTAGGCCGGTGCCCTGGGCCGCGGCTACGAAAGTCCGCGCCAGGGTGGCAGTGCCCGAGAGTCGCTGCAGGAAATTGAGCGCCGTTCGCTCGGCAGCCAGCAACGCCGCAGCTGAGCCTCGATAGGTCGCAATGCGCGCTCCCGGTTGGGCCTCGGCGCCGTCGGGAATCTGGGTGTCGATGGCGATCGACGGGTCGAGACGGCGAAAGACCGCGGCTGCAACCTCGAGACCCGCAACCGTCAGGCGCTGGCGGGCCACTAGATGGGCCGCAGCCGTGGTTTGCAGCAGGATCACGGCCTGCGTGGTTGCGTCCCCGCGTCCCAGGTCTTCCTCGATCGCGAGTTCAATCAGCCGCGTCACCGCGGGAGTGAGCAAAAGGGAATCTGGCATGCGCAGAAGGATAGCCTGGCCGTCCACTGGTTGACTACTCCGCCCTGCACGCGGTAGGTAACGCGTCCATGCGGGTCACTGCCGGCGCCGACCGTGGGCGCAAGCTGCGTGCGCCACGTGGAGCCACCACCAGGCCCACTGGGGCGAAGGTGCGCGAGGCCATCTTCAACATTCTGGGTCCGCCCCCGCCGCACCCGGTGCTTGACCTGTTTGCCGGGACTGGCTCGCTTGGAATCGAGGCCCTTTCTCGCGGTGCGGTGGCAGCGGACTTCGTGGAACGTGATGCGCGAGCGCTGGGGATCCTGCAGCGGAATCTGCGCGAGCTTGGGTTCTCCGGACGGGTTCGGGTCATCGGAGCGAGCGTGCTGCACGCCTTGCACCGCATGGCCACCGAGGCGGAAGGTAGGGTCTTTGGCTGGATCTTCGTGGACCCGCCCTACGCCTCGGGTGAAGTGGATCCGGTCTTGTCGCTGCTGGCGGGCAGTGAACTTCTGGCCGAGGGCGCGGTGATCATTGTCGAGCATGACCGGCGACACCGGCCGGCCGAGATTTTCGGCACTCTGGTCATGACCGACCGGCGCTTCTATGGTGACACCGGGGTTTCCTTCTATCGGCCGCGCAGAGGACTGGCATAGATGCAAAGCCGCCGGTCGATAGCTGTGTACCCAGGGACGTTCGATCCCATCACGAATGGCCACGCAGACATCGTGCGCCGCGCCCTCAAGCTCTTCGACCGGGTGGTGGTGGCCTTGGCCGACAACCCGCGCAAGCAGCCGCTCTTCTCGTGCAAAGAGCGCAAGCGCATGATCCACGAGACCTTGGCAAATGATGCGGGGGTGGAGGTGGATTCGTTCAGCGGCCTGCTGGTCGACTACGTGCGACGCCGAGGCGCAAGATTCGTCATTCGCGGCCTGCGCGCGGTGGCCGACTTCGAATATGAGTTCCAATTTGCCCACATGAACCGGCAGCTTGCTCCCGAGGTGGAGACCATTTTTCTGATGACCAACGAGGACAATTTTTTCGTGTCTTCCTCGCTGGTTCGTGAAGTCGCAGAGATGGGCGGGGACATTGGCCGTGTGGTCCCGCCGGTGGTACTCGCTGCCCTAAAGAAGAAGCTGAAGAATCGCATGTAACATGTTGATGAAATTGGCAAAACGCCTGTCCGTAGTTGAGCCGTCGATGACCCTGAAGGTGACCGCCAAGGCGGCCGAACTGCGCGCACAGGGAGTGGATGTGGTGAGTTTTGGCGCAGGCGAGCCGGACTTCGACACGCCCGCTCACATCAAAGAAGCCGCCAAGAAGGCGCTTGATGCCGGAGCCACCAAGTACACCGCGGTGGAAGGAACGCCTCAACTAAGGAAGGCGGCGGCGCTCTGGCTGGGCAAGGCCCATGGCTTTGAAGTTGACCCCAAAGAGGTCATGGTCAGCGCCGGCGCCAAGCAGTCCCTGTTCAACGCCTTCCACGTGCTGCTGGACGAAGGGGACGAGATCGTCATTCCCGCACCCTACTGGGTGAGCTATGCCGAGATCGCCAAGCTAGCTGGTGCCAAGCCGGTGCCGGTGGTGTCCCGGCCGGAAGACGAGTTCATCGTCAACCCCGAGGACGTGGCCCGAGCGATCACGCCGCGCACCCGCATAATCTTGATCGTGTCGCCCAGCAACCCCACGGGCGCGGTCTACGACGAGAAGACCCTGCGCGCCCTGGCCGACTTGGCCGTCAAGCACGACATCTGGCTGATCACCGACGACATCTACCGCAGCCTTTGCTACGGCGATGCCCGCTTCGTGCAACCGGCCACGTTCGGCCCCGAGGTGCGCAAACGCACGGTCATCGTGGACGGGGTTTCCAAGGCGTTCGCCATGACCGGGTGGCGCATCGGCTTCTGCGTGGCGCCTCTGCCGGTCATCGAGGGCATGTCGACCCTGCAGAGTCAGTCGACGACCAACGCGGCTGCGGTCAGCCAGGCGGCAGCCGTGGCTGCATTGGAGGGACCAACCGACGAGTTGGAGCGCATGCGGCTGGAGTTCGACAAGCGGCGCCAGTTCATGGTGAAGACCCTGCGAGCCATGCCTGGGGTCAAGTGCGTCGAGCCCAAGGGCGCGTTCTATGCCTTTCCCGACATGAATGCCTTCGTAGGTCGGCGCACGCCCGCGGGCAAGGTGATCGACGGTGATCCGGCGCTGTGTGAGTACCTCATCGAGGAGGCCAAGGTCGCGGTGGTGCCGGGGTCGGCTTTCTACGCCCCCGGCTACGTGCGCCTGTCGTACGCCACCTCGCAAGCCAACATCGAGAAAGGCCTGGGCCGCATCGGCGATGCCCTGGCCAAGCTCAAGTAACCTATTTCACACAGAGGCCGCAGAGACGGAGGAGGCGGAGGAGAAGAAGGGAAAGGGTTGGGTCCGGTTCGGTCCGAACCCTTCTTCTTCTCTTCCGATCTCAGTGATCTCCGTGCGCTGTGGGGAATAGCTAGCTAGCCGCGGGGGGCGGCATGGCGCGCTTGCGGCGCAGTTTTTCGACTAGGGTGGTGCGGTTGAGCCCGAGCAACTCGGCAGCGCGGTTCTTGTTGCCGCCGGTGCGCACCAGAGCCTCAGCGATCATGCGGTCCTCTACTGATTCCAGGATGGCGCGCAGATCGGTCCGGTCGCTCGGCCGATCGGGTAGCGGGGTGGGCACCGGGGTTGCCGATCCGTCTTGGCCACTGCGCAGCTTGGGCGGCAAGTCGGACAAGACGATCTCGCCCGAGCCCTTGAGAATCACCGTGCGTTCGAGCAGGTTCTCCAGCTCGCGGATATTGCCCGGCCAGTAGTAGTGCTGCAGGGCGAACATGGCGTCGGGGTGGATGCCCGTAACCTTGCGCCGGTTCTTCTCGTTGAAGCGCCTGACGAAATGCTCGGCCAGCAGCGGAATGTCGGTCGAACGCTCGCGCAGGGAGGGCAGCTCGACCGGGATGACGTTGAGACGCCAAAAGAGATCAGCGCGAAAGCGGCCAGAGGCCACGTCGTTCTCGAGCTTGCGGTTGGTGGCTGCGAGAATGCGCACGTCGATGCGTTGGTCGATCTCGTCGCCCACCGGTCGCAGGACGCCGTCTTGGATCAGACGCAGCAGTTTGGCCTGCACGCCCAGTTCCATCTCGCCGATCTCGTCGAGCAGGATGGTCCCGCCGCTGGCTTCGGCGAAGCGGCCGATGCGGGCGGAGTTGGCGCCGGTGAACGCGCCTCGGGCGTGACCGAAAAGCTCAGACTCGACCAGGTTGGTGGGGATGGCGGCGCAGTTCACCGCCACGAACGGCTTCTTGGCNNGTGTCCGACACCTGGGCGAGCAGGCTCAGCACCGCGAGCATGGCCGGATCCTGGCCCAACAGCCAGGGCGCGTTTCGGTCACGCCACGCCACGGGATCAGGGACTTCGTCCGGGGCCGGGGTTTTGGATGTGCCCACCGCGCCGCCGAGAGCTTCCTCCAGACTTTCGACCCCGACTGGCTTGACCAAGAAATCGCGCGCCCCCAAACGCATGGCGCGGACTGCATCCGAGATCTGTGCGCTGCCGCTCATCACGATGACCGGGGTTCGCGGGCACTTCGTCCGCACCGCATCGAGGATGGCGAACCCGTCGGCGCCCGGCATGCGCAGGTCGGTGATCACCGCATCGAATGTCTCATGATCGATCTGGGCCAGGCCGCCCGGTCCATCCGCGGTGACCACGTCGTAGGAGGCCGAACGGAGGAGCCGCGCCAGGCTGCGGCACACAACCTCCTCATCGTCGCAAAGCAGAACCTTCGCCGTCATCGCCAGGCCTTGCCTTGCCTCGCCAGATGCCCGCATGGCGCGTCGTCCAAGAATCGTTTCCCAGGAGCAGTCAACACGATAGCTCCTTGAGTGTTGCGCCTTCCGGCGCGCGGGTCAAGGCGGGTGAGTCCGTCTTTGCGCTTGATTGGCACTGGTCGCGTGCGTATATCCCCGGTGATGGCCGAGCCTGTCAACATGCTCCTGCTCGAAATCGAAGCCGAGTGCGCGCGTCTTCCCGGCGCGGTGCTGGCCAAGGTCGCAGGGGGCGAGGCGCGGCTGGGCCGGCTCAAGGACTTACTTGGCCGGGCTGCGCCCGCGGGCTATGCCGCGTTTGCTTCGCGCTACGACGGCGGCTGGTTGCCTGCGAAAAGGTCTCAGCCCGAGCAGGATGCGGCCGGTTGCGGCCATGGTGCGTGCGATCCTGGGCTGCGGCTCTTGTCTCTCGAAGAGAGTCTGCGCCGGGCCAGCGACCCCGAACGTCCGGCGGAATTGAAGGGACTGTGGCCCGTGGCGGAACGGCACCTGCGGTTGTTCGCCTTGGACCTGGAGGCGGCAGAAGATGGCGAGTGCCCGGTGGTTGAGGTGGCTGGGCGCAGCGTAGACCGCGTCGGCTCAAGCTTTTTGCGTTTCCTCTACGCCTGTTTGGGCGAGCTTCTGGCCGGCGAGGGCGCCGAGCCCGTCACGGTGGCGCGTGAGCTTTGTCGGCGCGATCCAGGTCTGGCCGAGCACTGGGTTCGGCTGGTTGACCATTTCGAGGACCAAGGCAACAAGGACGAGGTCGACCGGGCGCTGGCCGAGGCGCTGGGCTGCACAAGTCCACCCGGGCCTGCCTTGCTGACTGCGCTCGCGCTGCGTGCGCTCGACCGGGGCGACAACACACGCGCGCAGGCGGCCCTGGACGACGCCATGGGGTCAGATCCGATGACCGCGCGTGATGATGACGCGCGCCTGGACGCAGCGGCGCTTTCATTCGTGCTGGCGCGGGATCGGGGTGACCAGGTAGCCGCAACTCGGGCCAAAGACCTGTTGGGGGCTGCGGCAGCTTCGACCGGGGCCTACTGGCGCGGCGAAGCCATGCGGGCCCATGCGATTGGCGATGGGGTGCGGGCTGCCCTGGCCAGCAAGGTGGTGGATGCGTTGGTTCCCGGCGACACGGACATCGTGCGGATGCGTGAGTCCGGCGCCAATCTGGCGACAGCACTACGGGCGCTGGCGGCGGCGCGCGATTCGCTGGACCAAGGCGAGCTGGAGCAGGCTGTGGAACACGCGCGGGCCGCAGTCAAGGAGCGGCCGGACCTGGCCATTTGTCATGCAGTCCTGGCCGAGGGCCTAAGTGCATGCCGCGACCAAGGTGCGCTGGAGGCAGCCCGCCGGGCGACCGAGCTGAATCCCGCGTTGATCGATGGGTGGCGCGAGCTGGGAGACGCCTGTCTGGAGGCGCGCCAAGCGGTTCGCGCTGAAGAGGCATTTCGCGAGGCGATTCGGCGCGACGGCAGCTTTGCCACGGGCTTTGCCAAGCTGGCCCAGGCGCTGCTGGAACAGGGGCGGACGCGGGAAGCGCTGGATGCCACCCTGGCGGCCCAGGAGCGTGGCGGCGATTCGTTTTTCGTGGCCGCGGTCAAGGGCGACATCCTGGCCGAGATGGATCGTCATCACGAGGCAGCCGAAGCCTACGACCATGCGATGCACATGGAGCCCGAGGACCACTGGGTGCTGCACCAGGCGGCGCGGGAGCACAGCCGGGCCGGGCACGACGACCGCGCGGCCGAGCTTTTCGAGCGGGCGCTACGCTTCGACCGCGACGGCTGCCACCAGACCTTGATCGACTACGGCGATCTTCTCCGTCGCGTGGGCCGCATCGGCGATGCCGTCCGCATGTACCGCAAGGCAGTTGCGGCCTGTCCCAACGACGTGGAATGGCGGCGCACCTTGCGCGAGGCAGAGCGCGAACTGATGAGTGCTCCGAGTTAGGTGCCTGTGGTCCCCACCCGCACTGACCGAGGAAAAAGTGCCCGCGGGCGGCTTGGCTTGGCCGAGGGGTTTGCCATTCCAATCCTTGTTGTTGCCGGCTGCCATCGGTGCGGCGTCGGGTTTCGTCTGCACTGGCGAGCGATGCTTCGAGCAGGACGCAGCGGCCGCGGCCGCCAGAAACAGGGCGGATTGACCGATGAGTCGCATGACAACGTTCCCCCTGCGAGCCCAGTCAGGGGATCATCTCATTGAAATACGGAGCCATCTCATTGAAATGCGTTCTGCTCGGCCTGGGGATCGGTATCAGTAACGGCACGCCGCGGGCCGCAGTTACTTCGGCGGTTGAAAATGAGAAGCTGAAGTCGCGTCCTGCTGCGGGGGGCGGCGCGGATGCGGACTTCTTCCCTTTGGGTTGGGCCTGCAGCTGGCGCAGGCGGCGCTCGATGGCCTTCGCGTCGTCCGCCGGAACGGAGACGGTGACGGCCCCGACCTTGCCCGATTTGTCGAACGCCAACTCGACCTGCAATGGTCCCGGCTTGCTCATCGCCGGGGCAGCGAGCGCCAAAACTCGTCGCGAGATGCGGAGGCGGAGCGCCTCATCTTCGGCGGACCCGGTTGCCGGCGGGGGATTCGGCGTTCCCGCCGCATCTGCAGGGCGGGCCGCTGCAGGCAGGGCATCCGGCGGCGCCAGTCTTGCGTCTGGTTGGAGCGGTGCCGCGATCATCTCGCTGAAGTGCGTGGGATCGCTGCGGGTGCTATTGCAGCCGGAGCTGGCCACTGCCACGGTCGCCGCAAGTCCAGCCGCCGCCGCGAGGGTCCGCCCCGCGCGTCTGCCTGGCTGGCGGCGCTGCGCGAGCAACTGAGCGCGCTTCCTGATCCGCTGCAGAAGTGCCTCGCCAGTTGCGGTCAGGACTTCTTCGTCGGCGCGCAGGCGCGCAGCCGCGTCTTCGACGAAGCGCGCCCGCTGCGTCCCAGCGGGCGCCTGCGCCGCCATGGCCACCACTTCATCAAGGTAGCCAGCGCTGTTCAGGTTAGCCCGCTCGACAAAGGCTTTCACCTCGGGGGTCAGCGCGCCCCTTTGCCCCGATTCGTGAAAGTGGACCAGCAGCGAGTTCTCGTAGTCTACCTGCATGACCAGGGGGTGCAGGCCGCGCTGGGCCCAATTGCGGGTTCGAAACAGTTGGTAGATGGCTTCGCAGGCGGCTTGGGCGCGCGGGTCAGCGATGCGATAGTCGTAGCCGAAGTAGTCACCGAGTAGACGTCCCTGCCGCCGCAACTTCTGCTCCAGCGGCGTGCCGGCGTAGATCTCGGTGCGGCAGAAGTTCCGCGGATTGTGCGGCCGCCGGCGCAGGAAAGCGGCGTAGGCGGCCAGATCCTCGAGGGTCGAATCCGGGTTGAGCAGCAGCAGATTGAAACAGGCGTGCAGGCCGAGGCGATTGACCACGTCGAGAGCGCGCTCGTTGTGGCTGACGGTCTGGCCGCGGCCGAGGCTTTGCAAGGAGTCGGCGGTGCCCGCCTCGACCCCGAGAAAGACGCGGAAAAGCCCGAGGCTGATGAGCAGTGAGAAAATCTCTTCGTCGACCTCATCCGGGCGAGCCTTGATGGCGAACGCGATACGCCCCATGCGCCGACGGCTGAGCGCGTGCTGAAAAGCCTGCACCCGGGTTAGCCGCCGCTGGCGATCGCGGGGCAGGAAGGTGTCGTCGTGGAAATTGAAGATGCGGACGCCTTCTGCGTAGAGTGCCTCCATCTCTGCAGCCACCGCCTCGACGTAGCGCGCGCGGTAGCGCGGCCCGCCGCGCAGGCGGTGCCAGGCGGCGATGGAGCAGAACGCGCAGGCATGCTCGCAGCCGCGCGACTGGAGCATGCTGACCACCGGCAGTCCGAGGTAGTCGTCGGGCGGGAAGCGGCGGACCGGCCAGGGCAGGCGATCGAGATCGGGCGAAAGGCTGGCTGGCGGGTTTCGCGTGACTACGCCGGTCGGGTCGCGCCAGATCAAGCCGGGCACGCCTGCCGGATTGCCCCCGTAGGAGGCGAGATCGCACATGATGGACTCGCCTTCACCGCAAGCGACCGAGTCGATCGCCGGCACCTCGCGAAGCAATGCCTCAGCGTTGAAGGCAGCGAAGTGACCGCCGGCGACGACATGCCCACGGAAGCCCAGTCTTCGCGCGCGCTCCGCCAGTGCGACGAACTGACGTGCACGCGCCGTGAACACCATCGACAGCCCCGCGATCTGCGCGCTACTCTGCGCCAGCTCCTGCGCCGCCTTCTCAAGGTCAGCCGGATGGTTGAAATCGATCTGCACGGCCTCGTGACCGGCGTGTTCAAGCGCGCCACGGATGTAGCGAAGCGAAAGGTTCTCCTCAAGTTCAGGGCCGACCAGGGCAATGCGCATCCCCGCATTCAACCACAAGCGGCGATTGCTGGGGTCACGTTCTATGTGCAATCCAAAAGACGCTTCGGATCCCGGCCATGTTCGCGGGGGTTCGCGGCCGACCCGGGGCGGCTGCAAGCGGAAGCGGCATTCTCACGGTCGCCGCTTCGGCTTCGGCATCGGCGCCGCCAAGCTCCAGATTGAAGCCTCTCCCGGTCCACGCGCGCTGTGGTCTTGGTTCGGTCCGAACTCCTTCCACCTCGTCCGACCTATGTGATTCTCGGTGCTCTCTGTGTGAAGTAGGTAGCTCAACCCTCGACCGCGGCCCGGTCGAGGTACCAGACCAGCTTGCTGTCCGCGGCGGGCCTGATGCCTACAATGGGAAATGTGTGCAGATCGTCGGGCGAACGGGCGGCAGCGAGCAGGGCGGCGTGTTTGCTGGCTCCGGTGACCAGCACGGCAAGAAAGCGGGCGGCGCAGAGAATGGGGTAGGTCAGGGTCATGCGCGGGCGGGGCGCTAGCACATGCTCGCCATCGTTGAAGCGCACCCAGCGCTGGTGCTCGTCGAGCGCCGGCGAATACGGAAATAGGCTGGCGGTGTGGCCGTCAGGACCCATGCCCAGTACGGCAACATCAAGACGGCCGTCGGCGAGGGCCCGGCGCAGATCCTCTTCGTAGCGAAGATCGCCGTCGGCCAGGCCGACCGGCATGGGATGGACCTGGGCCGGAGGAATGGGCACCTTGTCGATCAGCGCGGATCGAATCATGGCGAAGTTCAGCCTCGGATCGCCATCAGGCACGCATCGCTCGTCGACCAGCCACAGGTGGGTGCGAGACCAGTCGCTTGCGGCGTAGCGCGCATCAGTTGCCAGCAATTGGTAGAGCCCTTTCGGGCTAACACCGCCCGAGAGGGCCAGGTGTGCGGTGCCGGCCTCTTCAAGCCGCTGGCGCAGTGAATGTACGATATCATCGGCCAAACGCTGCGCCACGGACTCAGGCGAGGCTTCGATCACAAGCTGGCCGTGCAGTCCGCGAAGATTGCCGTGCGCCATCATGGCGGCAAGTCGAAATCGGGGGGAGTTGCCGGCTCGGTACGCGACACCGTGGTTTCCGGGTTGCGCCACGGTCCGTGCGGCTTGATCAGTTCGTCGGCCACCGCCGGTCCCCAACTTCCTGCCGGGTAGTGCGCGATGTCCTGGCCAGGGTGGCCTTGCCAGTAGTCGAGTACCGGCATGACGATGCGCCAGGCCGCCTCGATCTCGTGGCGATCCTTGTAGAGAGACTGGTTGCCGCGAATCGCGTCCAGCAGCAGCGTCGCGTAGGCCTCGAACGGCTCGGCCTTGAACTGCTGGCGATAGTCGAAGTCGAGCACGGCCGATTGGATGTGCAGGCCCAGCCCAGGGACCTTGCCCTCGAAGCGCAGGCTGATACCCTCGTCGGGTTGCACGTTGACGATCAGGCGGTTGGGGCTGGGTCGGATTTCGCCGCCGTCGACGTTGCGGAATAGATGAGGCGCGGGCTTGAAGTTGATGACGAACTGGGTGAGCTTGCGCCGCATGCACTTGCCGGTGCGCAGGAAAAAGGGCACGCCCTCCCAGCGCCAGTTGTCGATGAAGATCTTGAGCGCGGCGAAGGTGTCGCACGAGCTGTCGGCCGGCACGCCGGGCTCCTCGCAGTAGCCGGGTACGACCGCGCCGTCGATCTGGGCGCGGGTATACTGGCCGCGCACGGCGAGTCCGGGCACCTCATCCGGGGCGATGGGTCGCACCGCCTCCAGCACATGGCGCTGCTCGCTGCGCAGGTCAGAGGCGCGGAAGGAATTGGGTGGCTCCATCGCGACCACCGCCATGAGCTGCAGCAGGTGACTCTGGATCATGTCGCGCATGGCTCCGGCCGAGTCGTAGTAGGCGGCGCGGTTGCCCACGCCCACGGTTTCGGCGGCCGTGATCTGAACGTGATCGATGTACATCCGGTTCCACAGCGGCTCGAAAAGCAGGTTGGCGAAACGAAAAACCAGCAGGTTCTGCACCGTCTCCTTGNNGTAGTGGTCGATGCGGAACACGTCGTCGTCTTCGAAAACACGGCCCAAAATGCGGTTCAAATGCTCCGCGCTTTGCAGGTCGCGGCCAAAGGGCTTCTCAACGATGATACGTCGACGGGCGGTCGGGTTGGCCTCGGCCGAACACCAGCGTTGCGGACCCCGGTTGGGCTGGATGGCGCCGATGTTCTGAATGATGCTTTCGTATAGTTCGGGGCCGACGGAGAGATAGAACAGGATTTCGCCGCCGGTGCCGTGGGCCACTTGCTGCTGGCACATGGCCTGCGCGATGCGCGGCCAGTCTCCCGTGCGCGTGGCATCGGCTGCCAGGTAGTGCAGGCGGCCGGCGAATTCGCGCCAGCGATCCTCGTCGAAGCCGCGCCGTTCTTGGCAGGCGCCTTTCACCCGCTCGCGAAACTGGTCGTCCGAGAACGGCGTGCGACTGACGCCGAGCACGCCCACATGCGCGGAAAGCAGCCCCGCGACGTGCAGCTCGAACAAGCCCGGGATGAGCTTGCGCCGCGTGAGATCGCCCGAAGCGCCGAAGATGACCAACAAACACTGTCGCTCGTCCATGTCGGGGCAAGCATAGCGTCTCGGGCGCGTGCAGGCGAGGGCAGGTGTTTACCCTCCGCTAGACCCGAATCTTCTCGTCCGGTCCGGGCGCCTGCACGGTAGCGAAGCCGTGCTCGGTCAGCTTGGCGATGAGGGCCGCCTGCGCCGGGGGCTCGCCGTGGACCAGCAGCACCTGACGGAGCTTGCCCTGGCTGCGCACACCCTCGGCAAACTCGGTGAGATCCTTCTGGTCGGCGTGTGCAGAAAAACCGTTGAGCACCACCACCTCGGCCGCCAGCCGGCGCATGACCCCGAAGACCTTGACCTCGCGCTGGCGCTCGACGATGCGGCGGCCGAGCGTATGCTGCGCCTGATAGCCGACAATGAGAATGGTGTTGCGAGAATCCTCGATGCCTTCGCGCAAGTGATGCAGGACGCGGCCGGCTTCGCACATGCCGCTGGCCGAGATCACGATGTACGGCCCGGCACTGGCAGCCAGGGCTTTCGATTCTTCCTTGTCAGACACGTAGTGGAGGCCGTCGAAGTCGAAAGGCGAATCGCCGCTCACCAGCAGTGCGTAGGTTTCCTTGTCGTAGCACTCGGGGTGCATTTTGAAGACGTCGGTCAGCTTCACGGTCAGCGGCGAGTCCACGTATACCTGCAGCGCCGGCACCTGGTTGGTTTTGCGCAGGCGCTTTATGGCATAGACGACTTCCTGCGCCCGCTCGAGGGCAAAGGAGGGGATGATGATCTTGCCGCCCCGCTTGGCGGTGCGGTTGATGGCCGCGGCCAAAGCGCCGTCAACCTCCTCGATGGGCGAGTGGAGGCGATCGCCATAGGTGCTCTCCATCATGAGACAGTTGACTCCGCCGGGGATCTCCGGCTCGCGCAGGATGGGCAGGCCCTTGCGGCCCAGGTCCACCGCAAAGGCGATGCGCGTGTCGTCCTCCTCAATGTCCAGCACCACCACTGCGCTGCCCAGCACGTGGCCGGCGTCCAAGAACTTGAGCACCACTCCGGGCGCGATCTCCTGGGCGCGCCGGTAGGGCAGGGCCACCATCTGGCCCAGCAGCGCGGTGACATCTTCGTGGTTGTAGAGCGGTTGCGCCGGCTCCATGTCGAGATGTTCGCGCTCGATCAACTTCTGGATGTGCCGGGCGTCGGCTTCTTGAATCATGGCAGCGTCGAGCAGCATGGGCCCGCACAGATCACGGGTCGCTGGTGTGGCGTAGATGGGCCCGTGGTAGCCACGCTTGGCCAGCAAGGGCAGGGCGCCGGCGTGGTCGATGTGCGCGTGTGACAGCACGACCGCGTCCAGATCATCGATGGGCACGTGTTGGGCGATGGCGCGGTTCTGTTCGACGGATTCCTTGCGGCGGCCCTGGAACAGGCCGCAGTCAAGCAGGATGGTTGCCCGCGACGTTCGCACCACGTGCTTGGAACCGGTAACCTGACGGGCTGCCCCGATGCATTGAATCTCGGTCAATCGCCGCTCCTTTGATAGAGCCACGTGTTGTGGGAGGTGCGCGAGCGCGCGAACGCGGGGGTTTGCAGTTCAGAGGCCACCCCTTCGGTGAGTAGAGCGAGGGCGGTCTGCGGATCGTCGGCGAAGCGGAAGAGATCCAAGTCGTCCTGGTTGATCATCCCGTAGCGGACCAGGGCATCGAAGTTGATGATCTCTTTCCAGTAGCTCTCGCCGTAGAGGAGCACGGTGATCCGGCGGTCCAGCTTGTGGGTTTGCGCCAGGGTTAGAATCTCGGACATTTCGTCGAGTGTGCCGAAGCCGCCGGGAAACACCACGATGGCGCGCGCCATGTGGGCGAACCACAGCTTGCGCATGAAGAAGTAGCGGAACTCGAACGACAGCTCGGGCGTCACGTAGGGATTGGTGTGCTGCTCCTCGGGCAAGCTGATGTTGAGGCCGACGTTGCGACCACCCGCCTCGGCGGCGCCGCGGTTGGCGGCCTCCATGATCCCGCCACCGCCGCCCGAGCACACCACCAGGCGCCCCGCGCCGGCAGACAGGCCGGAGGACCAGGACGTGACCAAACGGGCCAAGGTGCGAGCGTCTTCGTAGTAGCGGCCGAGTGGCCCCTTGGGGTCGAGCCGGGCCGAGCCGAAGAAGACGATGGTGCCGCTGACACCCTGGCGGGCAAAACGGTGCATGGGCTCGATGTACTCGGCCAGAATGCGCAAGGGGCGCGCGTCGTCGGTGGCCATGAAATCTTCGTTCTTGTAGGCAATAGGATTGTGGGCCGTCGGGGTTGGTGGGGATTCCTTCATGAGTGTCTCCGTGTCATCAAAAGAGATATCGGTCGACCAGCCACGCAACTAATGTCCCGCTAGCCGTGCCGATGGCGTCCCAGGTGAGGTCACGCCAGGACGCATCGCCTCCGTCGTATCTGTCGGCCAGTTCTTTTGCAATTCCTGCTGACAAGGCGAAACCGGCCGCCGAAACCACGCGAAGGCTGGTACGCTTGGTGAAGGCGGTCGAGTCCGCGTAGGCGTTGCCGGCCAAAGCGAAGCTGACGCTAAAGTGCATGACCTTGTCGCGGCCGAACCAGGGGTCGGGCTCGGCCGCCTGGGCCGACGGCCGAGCCAGGGAGAAAACTAGCAATGCGAGTGCGACGGCCAGTGACCGGCGCAGTGCCACGCAGGAGGAAAGGTGGGAGAGCGGAGACTCGGAAATTCTGGCCATAAGGGGGACAAGGCGCAAGGTTGTGTACGCCACATCCCATCATAGCCGTCTGCCGGCAAAGTGCACTTTTCCCCACCGTAATTGACCCCCCCTCCTCCGCGTGTTATCGAAGAAAGACCGCTTGGATTCTTGATGGGCAAACGCATACTGGTTGCCGACGACAGCCTGACGATTCAGAAGGCCTTCGCGATGGTCCTGGGGGGTGAGGACTACACTCTTCTGACCGCCCGGTCGGTTGACGAGGCAGTGGTTGTTGCCAAGGGGGGACGGCCCGACTTGGTCATCGCCGACGTGGTACTGGGGGCGGGCAATGGCTACGACCTGTGCGCATCTTTGAAGGCCGATCCGGCTCTGCGCGGCGTGCCTGTGCACATCCTGTCGTCCAGCCAGAATCCCCTCGACGAGGCGCGCGCTCGCCGGGCTGGTGCCGACGGTCATCTGCTCAAGCCATTCGATAGCCAGACGCTGCTCGACAGCGTGAGCGCGGCCTTGCTGGCTCCGGCGCGACCGGCGCCCGCTCCAGTAGCAGAGGCGCCGGCTGCGCCCGCGCGGGTAGCAGCCCCTGCTGCCCCTTGGCCGCCTATCGAACCCGCTGTCGTCACGGACGAGGTGCTCGCGCCCGAAGATGACGATAGCTACGGCGAGTTCACCATCGAGCGCAGCTCCGCGGCGGGCCCGGCAGCCTGGGCGAGCCGGCCACCGACATGGCCGGGGGCCCGGCCGGTGCCTACCGCTGCACCGCTACCCAGCACAGGGGGCAGGCCCTCGCTGATTCCCGGTGTGTCCGCGTCGACTCCCGCACCGGCGAGTCGGCCTGCGCCACCGCTGCCCGGCGTGACCGCCGCGCCGCCGGCTGCAAGTCCCGCGCGCCCCAGCCGGACCATCATGGGCTTCCCGGCGGTGGGTGGGTCTGCGCAAGCACCTTCAACTCCGCCCGTTCCTCCGGCGGCGGCACGGCCGCCGGTGCCCCGCCCAAGTGCTCCTCCGCCCACACCGCGGGCCGCCCCGCCGATCCCGGTCGCAGCCGCGCCAGCGCCGCCACCCGCGGTGGCTGTCCAGGCACCGCTCCGGCGATCGGCGAGCATGCCCGTGGCGGCACCAGCAGCCACGCCAGTGCCGCCAACCGCGGCGGCCCCGCAGACACCGGCTCGGCGATCTGGGGGCATGCCCGTGGTGGCGCCCGCAGGCGCGCCTGCACCTTTGGTCGCGGCGGTGTCGTCAGCCATCGATCAGAAGGTCGCGGCCATCGCGGCCCGTGGTCGCGAGTACGAAGCGATCGCCAAGCTTTCGCGTGAGATCATCGAGCAGGTGGTGTGGGAGGTGGTGCCCGAGTTGGCCGAGGTGATCATCAGGCAGGAACTAGATCGCCTGGCGGCAGCCAAGAAGTAGACTTTGCTTTCCGTAGCACCCCATGACCGATCTCGCGAAGACCTACGACCCTACCGCTATTGAGTCCCGCTGGTACCAGGAGTGGCTGAATTGTGGCTACTTCCACGCTGATGCGGCCACACCCAAGGCGCCCTTCTGCATCGTGATTCCGCCCCCCAACGTGACGGGATCGTTGCACATGGGCCATGCGCTCACCTGCGCCATCCAGGACATTCTTGTTCGCTGGCGGCGCATGGCCGCGTACAACGCCATGTGGCTTCCGGGCACGGACCATGCCGGCATCGCCACCCAGATGGTGNNCAGCTCAAGGTGATGGGCTGCTCCTTGGACTGGGAGCGCCTGAAGTTCACGATGGAGCCCGACTATTCCCGGGCGGTGGTCGAGGCATTCGTGCGCCTGTACGAAGAGGGGCTCATCTACCGCGATCGTCGCCTCATCAACTGGTGCGTCTCCTGCCGGACTGCACTGTCTGATCTCGAGGTCGAGCACGACGAGGGCGCGCAGGGTGAGCTGTGGGAGTTTGCCTATCCGCTGGCTGATGGCTCGGGCGAGGTAGTGGTCGCAACCACACGGCCGGAAACCATGCTGGGCGACACGGCAGTGGCGGTGCACCCGGATGATCCGCGGCACAAGGCGAAGATTGGCAAGATGATCCGGCACCCGTTTGCCGATCGCACATTCCCCGTGATCGCCGACCCGATTCTGGTCGATCCCAAGTTCGGCACGGGCGCGGTGAAGGTCACGCCGGCGCATGACCCCAACGATTTCGAGTGCGGCCAACGCCACAAGCTGGGCTTCATCTCCATTTTCGACGAGAAAGGCGCGGTGACGGCTGAGGGCGGGCAGTTTGCCGGGCTGGATCGATTCGAGGCGCGCAAACAGGTCAAGGCCAAGATCAAAGAGCTGGGGCTCGAGCGTGGCAGCAAGGCCCATGTCCACGCCATCGGGCACTGCCAGCGCTGCCACACGGTGGTGGAGCCGATGCTGTCCACCCAGTGGTTCGTCAAGATGGAACCGCTGGCCAANNCCAGCCATCGAAGCGGTCGAGCAGGGCAAGACCCGCTTCGTGCCGGAGAGCTGGAGCAAGACCTACTTCCACTGGATGAACAACATCCGTGACTGGTGTATTTCGCGTCAGCTCTGGTGGGGGCATCGCATCCCCGCGTGGTATTGCGCAAGCTGCTCCGGCATCACGGTGGCGCGTACGACTCCGCAGGCGTGCAGCAAGTGTGGGGGCGTGAACCTCACGCAAGACGAGGACGTGCTCGATACTTGGTTTTCGTCGTGGCTGTGGCCCTTCGCGACCCTGGGTTGGCCGGACGAAACACGCGATCTGCGCACATTCTACCCAACCAGCGTGATGGAGACCGGCTACGANNTGATGGCCGGGCTGCACTTCATGAAGAAGGTTCCCTTTCGAACGGTGTACCTGCACACCATGGTGACCGACGAGAAGGGCGACAAGATGTCCAAGGTCAAGGGCAACACCATTGACCCTCTGGATGTGGTGCAGAAGCACGGGGCTGATCCCTTGCGCTTCGCGCTGGCCTGGCTGACCACCCAGGCCGCGCAAGGCAAGAACATCAAGTTTTCCCTCTCCCAGGTCGAGGACGCGCGGCGCTTCGCCAACAAGATCTGGAACGCGACGCGCTTCGCGCTGATGAATCTCACCGACTACAACGCCAACCAGTTTGCCGACCGGACCGCAGAAGACCCAGACAAGGCGGAGTTCGACCTGCCCGAGCGCTGGATCCTGTCACGCGCCCAGCACACCAGCGAGGAGATCAACCGCTCCCTGGATGACTTCAAGATCGCCGAGGCGGCGCAGGGGCTGTACCACTTCATCTGGAACGACATCTGCGACTGGTACATCGAGCTGGCCAAGGTGCGCCTGCAAGATCCCAGCAAGGTGGCGGAGCGCTGGAAGATCCAGGGGGCTCTGGTTACTGTGTTGGACGTGGCCATGCGCCTTCTCCACCCATTCATGCCGTTCCTCACCGAGGAGCTCTGGCAGCAGCTTCCCAAAGCGGAAGGGGCGCCCCAGAGCATCATGATCACCCTTTACCCCATCCCGGATCCGCGCTACGTCGACGACGCCAGTGAGGCGTCAATGGCGTTGGTGCAGAAGGTGGTCACCACCATCCGGATGCTGCGCACCGAGAAGAACGTTCCGTCGATGGAGAGGCCGCGCGTGATCCTGAACGTGGCGGACGACTACAAGAAGACCATCCTGGATGGCTACCGCCACCTGGTGCTCGAGCAGGCCAAGCTGGGCGATTTGCTGGTGCGTCGGACCGGCGAGGCTCCGTCGGGGACCGTGGTCACTGGTCTGGCCGGCGACGTGGAAGTGGTTCTCGTGCTGGCGGCCCCGGCCGACTCCGCCGCCGAACGTGCCAAGCTCGACAAGGAGCGCGCCAAGTTGGACAAGGATCGGGATCACCTGGCCAAGAAGCTGGCCAACCCACAGTTCCTCGAACGTGCTCCTGCCGCGGTACTTGAGAAAGACCGAGCACGCTTGGCCGAGATAGAGTCAGCCCTTACGCGCCTGGATGCGGCCCTCGCACGGCTCGGCTAGGCTAGGCACGGTTTGCGGTGTACCTGGCGTCTGGCCATCGTGGCTTCGGTGGGCCAGGGCTTGCTTCGCTAGCTTTCCACGTACAGCTTGAGCTGCTCACGCACGACGTCTTCGTTCAGTCCAGTGCGCAGTTGTTCTTGCAGGCAGTCAGCCAGGGTTAGCTGCATGTCTTCTACCCCGCCGTCCTGCATGAGCTTGGCCAGCAGGGCGCGTGCCTCCCGGCTCTCGTCATCGCGAATGAAATCCTTGACCATCTCGATGGTGAGCCCACCAGAGAAGTCGAGCATCGCGTGGTCAAGGAGAAAGGCGATGAGTTGTTTCACAGGGACCTCCGGCGGGGGTGGCAATCAAACCTGAGAGCGGTTGCTAATATCCCGAAAACGCTATGAAAATCAAGGGGGAATCGGATGTGGGTCCGTGCTTTTTTCATCTCGACCTCCTGCGGCTAGTGCGGGACCAGGGTGCGCGAGCTACGTCTTGACGGTTTCTCGGTATTTGTCTACGGTCGCACGG
>PMJE01000543.1 GCA_003157315.1 Myxococcales bacterium
GCGCCGCACTTCGCGGATGCCCATCGCGCCCAACACCTCGAGAAGCTGCGAATGCCAGGCCGCCATGAGATTCACCATGCGCTGGACCGCGTAGGCGCCTTCCAGCTTGGGAACCCCGGCCGGACAATGATCCTGGTGGTCGGCGGCCTGCGCCCCGCGACATACGCGGCAACCGAGCGACACCAGCAGGGCGGTGTCCACGGCCACCAGATCGGCGCCGCAGATGATGGCCTTGGCCATATGCTCGGGCAGGGCGATGCCGCCCGCCACAATGAGCGTGATCTCGTCGCGCACGCCCGCCTTGACCAGTCGGCCATGGATCTCGCGCATCACATCTTTGATGTGCCGCGGGCTTGCGACTCCCACTTCGCAGCCGTGCAAATCGCCGCACAGGTGGAAGACCTTCACGCCCGCCTGGCTGAGCTGCAGGATGCGATCGGCCGCCGCCCCTTGCAGCGGCAGACGAACCGCGAGCACCAACTTGGGATTGGCCGCCAGGGCCTTGGCAACCTGGGCTGCTACATCCGGACCATCCACGAACTCGACCATCCGCACTTGCGACAGCAGCGTCTGCACGCTGGCGAGTCCCTCGCTGCCAACCAACGGAACCAGGAACGGAATTTCCGCAGCCGGCGCTCCGGCCACCTCGGCCGCGCGAGCCACCACCAGGGTTTTCAGCCTCGCCGCTGTGGTCAGACGGGCACGCGCAAACTCCTGGCCGCCCACTTGCCAAGCGGGAACGTCGAAGATGAGCGGAAGAGGCAGGTCGATCAGGTTGGCCGGCTCACCCAGCAGTGCTCCGTCGCTTGCGAACGACAGCCGCATGGGCTTGGGCCCGATGTCCACGCTGGTGCTGATGTATTCGCGGCCGTGGATTCCGTCGCGGGTGGGGCGAACGATCTCGGACATGTCGGTCCAGATGGAGTCGAAGCCGAAGCCATGGAAGCGGCCGCGGTAACCGGCGCCGGAAACCGGAACCCGGCCGGTGTCAGACTGGTTCCAGGTGGTGGCCATGATGTCGGGCTTCCAGTAGTCGTCGCCCATGGCCAGGAACTCGGGGTTGATCGAGATGGCCAAGATGCCCTTGGTGCAGCCCTGCACGCAGGAGAAGCAAGCGCGACACTCGTAGAGCGGAACGATCGAGGTCTGCGGGTCGCGGTTGTAGGCCGCTTCCTTGCGGTAGGTGTCGAACACGCAGCGTGGCTTCACGCAGTTGCTGCAACGGGCGCAATCCTCGCGCCAGTCCACGCTTCCGTACTTGCCCACGTGGCGAAACCGCCCCTGCGTGGGCACTGGCTTGATATGGTACTTCTCAGACATCGCGTGCTCTAGGCCAGGCGGGCTTCTTTGATCACCGCTGCGGCCAGCGGTTCACAGCCCGCGCTGTGGATGTGGATGCCGCGTACACCGGCCATGGCCTTGACCTTGCCTGCGACCTCGGCCGCGATGGCCACGCCGGCCTGGGTCGCGTCGCCGCTGCGCAGGCGTTTGACGATGTCGTCGCTGATCGCGCTGCCCGGCCCGCTGCGCAGCTCTTCGGCTTGCGCAACACTGGTCAGGGGCAGCACGCTGGCGATGATGGCCACCTGCTTGTCCAGGCCCGCAGCCCGCACCGCTTTCAGCCATTCTTCGAAGCCGGCCAGATCGAAGATCGGATCGGTCAGCAGCATCTGGGCGCCCGCTGCGATCTTCTTCTTTGTCTGCGCCAGGGCCAATTCGATGGGCCGCAGGTACGGGTGGGCGGCCGCGGCCACGGTCAACGCGGGCGGCGCGGGAAGTTTCGTCCCGCTGAAATCCACCCCGGTGCTCGCCATCTTGGCCAGCGCCTGGGTCAGCTGCACGGCATCCATGTCGTAGGCGCCCGCCGCTTGCGGAAATCCGCCCAGCGCTTGGTGCGCGCCCGACATGCAGAAGAAGGTCTTCACACCGAGAGCGAATGCGCCGAGAACGTCGGATTCCAATGCCACGCGGTTGCGGTCGCGCGTGCACAGGCTCAGCACCGGCTCGACCTTCTCCGCGGCCAGCAACGCCGCGCAGGCCAAGGCCGAACCATGCGCCTGCTCCGCGTGGTCGCCCACGATCACGCCGTCGAGCGACGCTGGGAAACAGGCCGCCAGCTTCTTCACCGCCGCCGGGTCAGTTCCATGCGGAGGAATACAGGCGGCGGTGACGACCGGTTTCCCGCTGCCCAGTTTCTCAGACAATTTGCTACTCGCTATCATCTTCATCTTCCAGTTCGTGCGGGACATCGTCCGACAGGCCGGTTGTGCGCAACGGGGTCGGCGCCAGGCGAGCCACATGAGCGACAAATTGATCGCGTATTGCCGCCACCTTCTGTTTGAGCGTTGGATCGACGCTGGCCGGGGCCGACGCTCCAGCACCGAGGGCCATGTCCTGCACCGCCGAGCCGGGCAGGTGGAACAACATCAATCGTCCCTGGCCGAGACCCACTTCTTCCAGCATTGAGGAAACCACCTCAATTCTCCGACGGCAACGCTTGTTCCCTTCGTGATGGTGGCAGTTGCCCTCTTCGCAGCACACAACCGCGACTGCGTCCGCGCCACCCTCAAAGGCCTTGAGCAGGTGTTCCGGCTGCAGCCGTCCCGCACAGGGCACCACTACCTCTTGCACCGGGAAGGGCCAGCCGAAGTCGGACGTCTCAGGACGAAAGCGCTTTCCCGAAGTGGGCATGCGTCCAGTGCGCGAGCCGTTCTCGCACACGAAAACCACGATCACAGAGGGAGAGGTATTGGCCGGATTCGCGCCCGGCTGCACTGTTGCCATTTCAGCCACGAAAGTCGCCTCCCTGTAGCGTTCGCTCATCCGAGTGAATGGGGCGAGGCACTGGAGCTATCGAGTGCTTCTTCATTGCGTGCGCGCGGTTGCGAGTGACGGGGAAAGTAGACGAAACCAACATCGCGTGTCCACACAGTCTGAGTGCCGGTTCAACTTTTTCGAGTGACTTCGACTTTGCGACTCAGGTGTTCCGGCAAGATTTACTGGTGATTCACTTTAGAGTTACGCGATGGAAACAAATGCAATTCTTGCGGCGTAAAATCGCCACTTGACGCGCCGTTCGTTTACGCTGTGGAAACATTATAGATACGCACAAGACATCTTTGCCACGCGCCGCCAGCCGGGAAGGCGGAGATAAGCCCGCTAGTGTCGGACGCGAGTGCGTATGGTCTGGGCAAGACCATGGAGGCGCTTGGCTTCGGCAGGCACGGCCGTCTCACCCCGCTCAACCACCTGCAGCGCCTCATCAGTGCGACCCGCTTCCAACAACGTCACGGCCAGATCCCAATACGAGTCCACCCATTCCGGCGCAAGCGCGATGGCACGTTCAAGGCTTTGCACGCCCTCATCCACGCGACCCTGCCGCGCCAGTGCCAGGCCGAGCCCTTTGCAGGCGTAGGCGTGGTCGGACTTGACCGCGAGCGCACGACGGCAATACGACTCGGTAGCGACATAGTCGCCGAGAAAGAAGCAAACGAAGCCACCCAGATCGAGCAGGGTCAGGTTTTCGGGCGCCAGGGCCAACCCTTGGTTGATTCTCTCCCGCGCGTCGCCCAGGTCGTGCTCGTTGATGGCAGCGCGGGACTGCTGGATGATGGTATCGAGCGGCGAAGGGGGCGCGGCACCGCCCGTGTCGGATCCGGCGCCTGCGGACTCGTCGCTGGTCATGGTCGGCCTCCGGCGACCGAGGCCACACCCGCGGTGTGGTTGTCGAAGTAGCGGACCTCGACTTCGGTCGGCTCCTCGTCGAGCAGATCGAAGCGCCGGTGCTTGACCGCCTGGAAGTAGAAGCAGGTCTCGTTACCGGTTCCGCCCTGAGCATAGGTGGCCCAGGAACAGCCGCCGCGGCACACGTCGCGCAAGCGACAGACGCGGCAGAACCCGCCGAGTTGTTCCTCCTTGAAAAGTCGGTTGTACGCGAAAGCATCCGCGCGGTTCCAGATCTCGCGCAGGCTCTTCTGCCGCACATTACCCTCGACGAAACGGGCCTCGCCGTGCATCGACGAAGGCAGTGAAAGGCAGCCCTTCACGTTCCCGCCGCTCTCGATCCCTATCACCTGGCAGCCGGCGCGGCAGCCAAGCCAGAAGGGCAGCGCAGTGTCCGCGTCGCGCAGGTCCGGCTCTGGCTTGCCGAAATAGCCGATGTCGTCGCTGGGATAGATCTTGAATTCAGGGCAGTTGATCCGGCACAGCTCTGCTACCTGGGGCACCAGCCACAACAGATCTTCCGGCGGCGAAACCAGGTCTTGGTGCGCGCCCATGTTCCCCGTGGCGGTGGCGAACTGCAGTTGCCAGGCGAACACGCGGTGATCCATCAAGAACTGCCGCAATGGCTTGAGCAAACCCTGATTGAGTCGGTTGATGGTGGTGTTGACTGCCACCGGCAAGCCCGCTGCCACGCTGATGTCGATGGCGCGCACCACCCGCGCGAACGAGCCCGGGGCCCGGAATTCATCATGCTCTTTCTCGAAGCCATCGATGCTGAAGGCCGTGCCACACAGCCCGGCATTCTGCGCCTGTTCGACATGTTTGGCCGACCAGGTGAGGCCGTTCGAGATCAGGTTGACCCGCGCGCCCAGCTCCACCAGCCGCCGGCCCACTTCGTGCCAGCCTGGGTACATCGTCGGCTCGCCGCCACTGAGCGTGATGCGCCGGCACCCGAGTTCCGCCAGCTCGCCTGCCACGCGCAAGCATTCGTCAAGCGACAGCTCGTCGGCGCGCTTGCTCCCGGCGATGGACCCGCAGTGCTTGCACCGAAGATTGCACGCCAGGGTCAGCTCCCACACGCAAGCGCGCGGGAAAAACCCGACTCGCCGCAGGACTTCA
>PMJE01000296.1 GCA_003157315.1 Myxococcales bacterium
CTGCACCAAGAACGACGTGTGCACGGCCGGTTCGTGCGGTGGGACGGCGTACACCTGCAATGATGGGCTGTCTTGCACCGTAGATACCTGCAACGGCGACGGAACCTGCAGCTTTGCACTGTCACCTGTATACTGTCTGATCAGCGGGGTCTGCTACGCCGCCGGGGCGATCAGTCCGGTGAACCAGTGCCAGCAGTGCACGCCCATCTCAAGCCAGACCGGCTGGACTCCTAGGACTGACGGGACCGGGTGCAACGACGGAAATGCTTGCACCGGCAACGACAAGTGTACGGCGGGCACCTGCGGCGGCACGGCGTATAGCTGCGACGACGGACTTGCCTGCACCGCTGACGTCTGCAATGGCGACGGAACCTGCACCCACACGACCGCCGCCGGAAACTGTCTGATAGGCGGGACGTGCTATGCGGCCGGGGCCGGGAGCCCGATCAACCAGTGCCAGCAGTGCACGCCCGCGACTAGCCAGACAGCTTGGAGTGCGAAGACCAACGGGACGAGTTGCAACGACGGCAACGCTTGCACGCAGACCGACACTTGCTCGGCCGGAACCTGCACGGGAAGCAATCCTGTGCGGTGCACAGCCAGCGATCAGTGCCACGACGTAGGGAGCTGTGATCCTGCGACGGGAGCGTGCTCGAACCCCGCAAGAGTCGATGGGACCAACTGCAACGACGGCAACGCTTGCACGCAGACAGATGCGTGCTTGGCAGGAGCTTGCGCAGGCGGAAACCCTGTGCAATGCACGGCCAGCGACCAATGCCATTCTGTCGGCACGTGCGACCCTGCCACCGGGACCTGCTCGAACCCGGCCAAGCCAGCCGGTGCGGCTTGTGATGACGGTTTGTTCTGCAATGGCCCGGACACCTGCGACACCGCCGGTGCATGCAGCGTGCATTCCGGACCCGCGTGTACCAAAACGCCCTGCGACGAAACAACCCGTTCCTGCCTGGGAACCGGCAACATTGGGCCTGCCGGGGGGCAGATCGCCTATCCTGATGGGGCGTCTGCGGATTTCCCCGCGCAAGCCGTGACGGCGACAACCGCCATTTCGATCAGCGTATCCCAGTCGGGCTATCCAGACCTTCCCGCAGGTGCAGTTCTGCAAGGCAGCGTCTGGGAGTTTGAACCGCATGGTGCCACTTTCGCTGCGGCCGTCACCATCCGAATCCCCTTCACTGCCGGCGTCGCGCAACCCATGCTCTACACGGCCGAGCCCGGAGGAACCTGGCAGTTAGTTCCTGGTGCGACAGTGGATGGCAACACGCTGCAAGCCAGCGTGACTGCCTTCTCCTACATGGCGCCTTTGACCATGACCGGCGGCACGACACCGCCCGGGGCATGCATCTCCCTGAGCGCAGCCAGCTTTGCTGCCAGTGCAGATTTTGCGACCCTTTCCGGCGGCCTCTGGAGTCCGATGGGCGTCGCCGTAGGGGATATCAACGGCGATGGCAAGCCTGATTTGGCGGTGGTTGAGAATCAGTATCAGTCGGCTAGCAAGGTCGCCGTTTTCCTCAATACCACGAACCCGGCGAATGGCGTGCCAGCCTTCGCCGCCAGGGTGGACTACGACAGTGGAATCGATTCACGAACCGACGTGGCGCTCGGGGATCTCGACGGTGACGGCAAGCTCGACATCGTGGTGGGAAATGAGGATGGCAGTTTCTCTGCGCTGGTCAACCTAACCGCCAGCGGCGCTGCCACGCCGAGCTTTGCCGCCAAGGCTG
This sequence comes from Myxococcales bacterium, assembly GCA_003157315.1. The sequence goes on from PMJE01000296.1 coordinate 1,743, forward strand.
TGTTTCCTGGGAAGGCATCGGGCAATCGCTCGGTGGCCGTGGCGGACGTCAACCTCGACAGCAAGCTCGATGTGGTGGGGCTGAGCCGCAACAACAATATGACTCAGATCTGGCTAAACACTACGGCAGCCGGCTCGGGCATTCTTAGCTTCTCGACCGCACAGACGGCCTATTCGGGTGGCGGACAACCCCAGAGTGTGGCCGTGGCCGACCTAAACCTAGATGGAAAAACGGACATCGTGATCTCCAACGCCAACCCGCTGGATGCACAGGGCTCGTTCGCGGCTCTTGTCAACCTAACGACGTCCGGATCGACGTCGCCTTCCTTCCAGATGTCAGCCTTCACGGCCGGCAATCTTCCCGCGCGGGTCGCCGTGGCCGATTTCAACGCAGATGGGCTGCCAGACGTGGCGGTTGCCAACAACAAGAGCGGAACCATCTCGATCTACCTCAACACTGGGGTGGCGGGTGCCACGGTTGCGAGCTTTGGGGCCATGCAGGTGATGCAGTTAGGATCTTCGGCGTCCCTTGCATTGCCGACCACCGTCGCCGCGGCCGACCTGGACGGGGATGGCCTCCCCGATCTCGTAGTTGCCGACGGTACCGCAAACCCTTCAGCTAACCGGCTTGAAGTCTTCCACAATAGGACGGCTGCTGGGTCGTCGACGGTCAGCTTCTCGCAACCCGAGCGGCTGGCGCTCAGCTCAGCCTCCGCCGGCTTGGCAATAGCCGATCTGACCGGTGACGGAAAGCCAGAGATCATTGCCACCACCCTGAACTTCGGAGTCTCGGTGTTTCGCAACGTGGCGAGCGTCTCTGCGGGCAGCTCCTTGAGCGCGAAGGAATCGCAGATTACAGACGGGACCACGTCCGACCAATATCCGCGGCTGGGCGCAGACTCGCAGGGCCTGCTCGTCGTTTACTCGGTCCGCCCGGTCAGCTACAGCGGCTACGGTCCTGCCTCGATCACCTACCAGCGACTCACGAGCGACGGCGTGCCCACAGGCAGCCCGGTGCTGGTCTCGAGCGGTGGAACCAACGACCAGCTCGATGACGTGTCCGGCAACTATATTGTGTATACGGCCTTCGATTCAGTCGAGACCTTGAGCGGCAGCATCATCCTCTATGACATCGAAACCGCGACGGCCTCTGTGCTCGCAACGTCCTACGCGTTTCGCGAGGCTCGCATCTTCGGCAACAACGTCGCGTGGGTGCAGGGCGGCGCCAACGCTGCCTCGGTCAATCTGTTCGATATCCGGAAGCTCGGAACAGGCGCGGCGCCAATCGTGCTGGCGGGTCCAAGTCCATCGGCGCTCGACCCCAAGCTCAGCGACCGCTTCGTGGTCTGGGACGAGATAGTCAGCGGGCAGCACGATGTGTATGCCTACAACCTGAGCACGGGAGCGCCGACCGCCGTGGCGGCTTCATCGACCATTGACGAGTCGCTGCCCGCGACATCGGGCGGATGGATCGTGTGGGTCGCCCGGGACATCGGTGCCTCGACCTCGCGCATCGAAGCAGCCAACCTCGACACCGGCGAGAAGCGCACGATCGCCAACAACGGGGCGCTAAACAATCGACCGTCCATCGACGGCAACTTCGTCGTCTATGAATCGAACGTCGGCGGCAACTACGACATCTATGTGTACCGGATGGACGCCCATGACACGTTCCAGGTGACCACCAACGCGAGTGACGAAATGTCTAGCGAGGTCTTCGGCAGTCTCGTCACGTACATCGACACGCGCAGCGGCAACAACGGCAACTATCAGGTGTTCGTCTCCAGCATGAGTCCATGTCCATAGACGACGGTTCCCAGACCTGCTGCGCCCCAGAACATTCTGGAGATCAGGCG
>PMJE01000076.1:0-3516 GCA_003157315.1 Myxococcales bacterium
GTCCACTGCTCATACGGGGCGCCCTGTGGCTTGACCAACGAAACCCAGGAGATCGCCGCCGCCAACTACCCATTGATTCGCTCTTGGACTGCTCCCTGGAACCCGTCCGCAAAGCCGCTCGATGCCTCGTCCCTCAAGGCATCATGGGTGGTGACATCGCCGCAAACAGTTGCGAACGTCTCTGCCGCGGGCTATTTCTTCGCGCGAGAGCTGTCCAAGGCTCTGCCCAACGTGGCTATTGGCATCATCATCAGTTCCTTCGGCGCGAGCTGCATTCAGTGCTGGATGTCCACAGAGGCCCTGAACGCCATCCCATCGGTTGCGACCCTCTTTTCGCAGTTCCTGGCCAAGCCGGATTACACCAACCAGCACAACCCCATTATCTGCTACAATGGAATGATTGCGCCTTTGGTTCCCTATGCCATTCACGGGGTTATCTGGTATCAGGGCGAGTCGGTGACCTGGGGCGGAGACACCTACCGGGATCTGCAGATGGGACTGGTCACATCCTGGCGCAAGGCCTGGGGACAGGACTTCACCTTCTTGATCGTTCAGCTCCCCAATTACAGCGTTTCCAGTTCAGGCTGGCCCGTCCTGCGCGAGGCCCAGCTACAAACAACCCAGGTTGTTCCCAACACCGGTCTGGCCGTCACCATCGACATCGGCGACCCGACCTATGTGCACCCACCGGACAAGCAGGATGTGGGCCTGCGGCTGGGTCTCCTGGCAGAAGCAATCACCTATGGACAAAGCGTGGCCGACTACGGGCCGCTCTATGATCACATGGCCGTGGAAGGCAGCTCGATCCGCCTCTCCTTCACCCATACCGACGCCGGCATGGCTTTCAACGGAACCACCGCCACTGGATTTGAGATTGCCGGCGCCGACGGCAACTACGTGACCGCGACCGCCGCCATTCAGCCTGATTCGACCATTCTTGTCTCCGCCGCCTCGGTCACCGCGCCCAAGAATGCGCGCTATTGCTGGGCGGGCAATCCCACGGCCAGCCTCTTCAGCAAAGGCACCCCTGCCCTGCCGGCGTCGCCCTTCCGCACTGATGCCCCTGCCTTGCCTGCTGCGCCGGTGGGCGGTCCTGATGGCGGCGTGGTCGCACCCAAGGATGGCGGCGTGGTCGGCGGCAAGGACGCCGCCGTCGCTACCGGCGATGCCGCTGTGGTCGTGCTCAAGGACTCGGGCGTGGTGGCCGCGGGAGGCTCGGGTGGAAACACCGGCGCAGGCGGAACCACCGGATCGGGGCAGACCACGGGCGCGGCGGGGAGCGGCGGCAAGGGAGGCGACGCCGGATCGGGAGGCAACGCCCGCTCAGGTGGGACGGTGGCTTCGGCGGGGAATACCGGTTTGGCGGGCACCGTAGCCGCCGGGGGCAATCCCGGAGCAGCGGGAACGCTGGCCTCGGGCGGGAGCATGGGCTTGGGTGGGAACACGGGCACGGGCGGGAACATCGCTTCCGGCGGGACGGTGGCCTCGGCAGGCAACACCAGTGCCGCGGGCAACACAGGCGCAGCCGGCGCTACCGGTGCCGCGGGATCCACAGGCAGCAGTGGACCATCGACTGGCAGTGCGGACAATGGTGGCTGCTCATGCCGGCTCACAAACCGCGCCAGCGGCTTGGCGGATACCGCGGTCTTTGCCCTGGGCACGCTGCTCCTGCTGGGGGCTCGCCGCAACCGCCGCAGACCAAAGGGCTAGGAAAGGATTCGACAATGCCTGCACAATGCGCTCCCGGCAGTCCGCACCGCTCCGATCGATATCGGGGCGGTTAGCTCACACTGAGGAAAGGCGGACAGCCTGTACGCAGCGCAGCCGGCTCAGGGCATCTCGACGGCCCCGATGTCCGGCTGTGCGTCCCGCTGTCGGCCGTAGATGTCGTAGTTATAGTAGTCGGCAATCGGGTCGCCGTTGGGCTGGGTTCGCGTGCCCGCATTGATCGCCGGGCTGTTCGAGATGAGCACACCGTCGAAATTCATGGGATTCAGGTACTGGTTATCCGTCACCTCGAGAGATGTCCTCGCAGTCCGCCGCACCCGAGCAGTCCGGACAATCCGGGTCGTTGTTCTTCACGCAGCCAGTTGGACAGATCCCATCCGCCGCGGCACTGCATCCGAGCGGCGCCCCGGTGCCAGTCCCCGTCGCGGTGGCGGTGCTGCTGGCGGTGACCGTGGCCGTCGTGCTGACTGTCACGGTCTCCGTCGCGGTTACGCTGACGGCGCCAGTCCCGGCGGTGCTGGTCGCGGTGACGGTGGCGGTCGTGCCTCCACTCGCGCCCGTGCCGCGCCCATCGCCACTGCACCCGGCTGCAACCGCGCTGACGAGGAAGACGGACAGCGCGGTCAGCTTCACGAGAACAGAACACACACGATTCGACATGGTGCCTCCGGTTGCACGTGACACAGGAGCGATGGATGCCCTTCGCCAACCGGGCTAGTCTACCTGGAAACATTCCTCCCGCACACCACCGCGCCGGGCACGACCCGACTACACATTTTCCCTCATCGCGTGTATGGTGAACGCCTGTACCAGGCCGAGTTTTGTGCCACGCGACGCGGTTTCAGAGTTGTCCAGAAATACAGTGAGGAGGACTCATGACCATCGCTTGCCTTCGAATCGAGTGGCATCGGGCGTTCTTCCTGTCCGTCGCCATCGTGTTCGCGGCATGCTCAAGCTCGTCTACTGCGAATCATAGTGGGCAGGCCGGGGCCGGAAGCGGGGGCACGGCTGCGACCAACTCAGGTGGAGGCACTGCTGCTGTTGACGCCGCCGTTACGAGTACGGGCGGCTCCGCGCCTAGCGTCGGCGGCATGACATCCAGCCCCGGCGGCTCAACCGCCAGCGCGGGTGGCTCAACCGCGAGCAGCGGGGGAACAACCAGTTCGGGCGGCACAACGCGGACTAGCAGTTCCGCCGCAACCGGCGGAAGCTCGGGCGGCACGACAAGCTCAGGCGGGACAACAAGCGCGGGTGGGACGACCAGCTCGGGTGGAACAACGAAGACTGGCGGTTCCAGCGCGACAGCTGGTGGTGCGGGCGGGAACACCACCACCGGCACGGGCGGCAGGGGTGGCACAGGCGGCGCGGCGGGTACGACCAACACGGCTGGTACCGCAAGCTCAGGGGGTTCCGGGGGCACAGGGGGCTCGGGCGGCGGAAGCGCGGGCGTCGGCGGCACGGCCACGGGTACCGGCACAAGCACGGGTACCGGCGGCACGTCAGGGGCCGGCGACACCTACCTCCCCTGGGCCGGCGGCGCCGCGTATTACGCCAAGTGGACCCACGGTCCACCCAGCGACCCAAGTTTCTTCCCACTCATGGTGTGGCTCCAAGATCCANNGACGGACCAACGCAGGCCCAGATCAACCAATTCGCCAATGCCGGTGTGTGGGTCGTCTCAACTCAGAACAGCCTGGCAGTCGCCGACAATCCTCCCTCCTTCGTCGCGTGGGCACAGCCGGACGAGCCCGACAACGCTCAGCCCGCCGCCGGTGGCGGCTATGGCCC
>PMJE01000076.1:3540-5268 GCA_003157315.1 Myxococcales bacterium
CCGGTGAACGAAGAAGGATCGAACAGCGACGATCCCGCCGCGGCCGGCAACCTCTGGTATGTCGCACAGGGGGTCGACAACCTGCGCGGCTGGGTCAACGACAAGAAACCGGTCTGGAACGACATCGAGACGACGACCATTGATGCCGGGCACGGTACGCCGACCGCACAGGACATTACGACCGAGGTCTGGATGTCGATCGTCCACGGCTCGATGGGGATCATGTATTTCTGCCACATCTTCACCCCTGCCGAGGATGATAAGGGGCTGCTCGACACCCCAACGGCCAAGGCTGCTGTCGCCGCGGTCAACGCCCAGATCACGGCGCTCGCGCCGGTGCTCAACACCCAGTCGCTCGCCAACGGAGCGACTGTCACGAGTTCAAGTCCCGCAAACGCCCCGATCGACATCATGGTCAAGCGGTACCAGGGGGCGCTGTACATCTTCGCCGTCGCCATGCGTCCCGTCGCCGCGACGGGGAAGTTCACTCCCCGCGGTGTCACCGCCGGAACTGCCACGGTGCTCGGCGAGAATCGGAGCATTCCTATCTCCGGGGGGAGCTTCAGCGACTCCTTCGACGGCTATGCCGTGCACATCTACCAACTCGGCCCGGCTACAGGGACGTAGTTGATATGGGAGTTGCCGTTTGCGTGAGTCGAGCAAAGCTCGTAATTCATAACAAGTGAGGAGGACTCATGACCATCATGTGCCTTCGAATCCAGTGGAATTGGGCGTTCTTCCTGTCCGCCGCCATCGTGCTCGCCGCATGCTCAAGCTCGTCTACTGCGAATCATGATGGGCAGGCCGGGGGTGGAGGCGGGGGCACGGCTGCGACCAACTCGGGTGGAAGCACTGGTGGTATCAGCGCCGGCGGCACGAGCACCGGAGGCTATTCGGTTAGCGCTGGCGGCACGACAGCCAGCGCGGGTGGCTCGACCGCGAGCGCAGGCGGGACGACGAGCGCGGGCGGGACGACCAGTTCGGGCGGGACGACCAGCGCGGGCGGCACGACCAGTCGAGGTGGCACGACCAGCTCAGGTGGTGCGACTAGCGCGGGCGGAACAACGAGGATGGGTGGTTCCAGCGCGACCGGTGGCAGCGCGGGTGGCACGACTAGCACGGGCGGAACAACGAGGACGGGCGGTTCCAGCGCGACCGGTGGCAGCGCGGGTGGCACGACTAGCGCGGGCGGCTCAGATGGCGGCGAGTCGTCGGGAACCGGAGGTGTCGTGGCGACGGGCGGAACGGGGACATCGGGACTCTTCCTCGACGGCTTCTTCCTCATCGGAACATTCATGCCCACCATCTATGAATTCGGGAAGTGGCATGATCGCGGCGTCAACACCGGCGTCGGTCTAAACAGCTATACGGATCCCTCGGTGGGCCGGACCTTGCAGGTGGCGATACAAGACTGGGACTCGCGGGCCAAGGCCCAGGGAATGCGGACCATCCGCGGTCCCATGCCGAATCCAGCCGACGATCTAGGCAATACGACCTTGCTAGCTTGGGACCAGATGGATGAACCCGATGCCACTGGTCAGGGCATGATCAATCTCGCGTCGTGTGTTGCCAACTACCAGCAATGGAAGGCGACCGATTCGAGTCGTCCCGTCTATCTCACCTTTTCCGGACCCGACGTTCTGGGCGCCATGGCTGGTCCTAGGCCCTCTTGGTGCCTTGACTCCACCGGCGGTTGTTCGCTGATCTCCAACCACCTCGACTACATCA